>JAGSGK010000250.1 GCA_023955215.1 Paracoccaceae bacterium | reverse complement strand
CTGTTCGACCAGATCGACGCCTGTGATCATTTCGGTGACCGGGTGTTCAACCTGCAAACGCGTGTTCATTTCAAGGAAGTAAAAATTCTTGTCCCCATCGACGATGAATTCAACCGTGCCCGCGCTGGCATAATCCACAGCTTGCGCAAGGGCGACAGCCTGTTCACCCATGGCGCGCCGGGTGGCTTCGTCCAGGAACGGGCTCGGCGCTTCTTCGACAACCTTTTGGTTACGGCGCTGGATCGAACACTCGCGTTCGCCCAGATAGATACCGTTGCCATGCGCATCGCAGAGCACCTGAATTTCGATGTGGCGTGGCTGGGTGATGAATTTCTCGATGAAAATGCGATCATCGCCAAAGGAATTCGCCGCCTCATTCTTTGACGATTGGAACCCCTCACGGGCCTCTGCGTCATTCCATGCAATGCGCATACCCTTACCACCACCACCGGCAGAGGCCTTGATCATCACAGGATAACCAACCTGATTGGAAATTTTGACCGCGTCATCGGCGTCCTCGATCAAACCCATGTAACCGGGGACCGTAGAAACACCAGCGTCTTGGGCGATCTTCTTGGAGGTGATCTTGTCCCCCATCTTCTCAATCGCGCCAACTGGGGGGCCAACAAAGGCCACGCCCTCAGCCGCCAAGGCCTCGGCGAATTTGGAGTTCTCAGACAAGAAACCATACCCTGGATGCACAGCTTGGGCACCCGAAGTTTTGACCGCTTCCATCACCTTATCAATAACAATGTAGGACTGGTTGGCTGGGGGTGGGCCAATGTGTATTGCTTCATCGGCCATTTGCACATGCAAAGCCTGCTTATCGGCATCGGAATAGATGGCGACAGTACCAATACCCATTTTGCGAGCAGTTTTGATAACACGGCAGGCGATCTCGCCACGGTTGGCGATCAGGATTTTATTGAACATGTGATGTCCTTTTCAATGTGGCGGGACTGGAAGGGGATCGAACAACGCAAAAATCCGCCCCACGTAAGCGGGACGGTCGATGCGTTTTCTTGTTTGCTAGTCGCCCGAAGGCGTTGCTTTGTTACTCTGCCGTCAGCGGACCTAGCAGCGAAATCTCTCCGCGGCTGGATGCGTCTTCTGGTTTCATACATGCACCGGTCAGCAAAGTCGCTGACACTGCAAAAATGCAGATCACTCGTTTCATAATAACTACCTCTAAACAGGGCTGTTTTCGCCCATTGAGGAATACATAGCACAAACTGACGCGATTTAACATCACGTAAACTAAAGACTGAAAGTCGTTGCAGCGAAACATCACACTTTTTAGTTGCACTTATTTGGGTAGGTTTGGCAGTAAAGGAAATTGCCCGCTGCACCAATGACAACACCTTTGACCGGATTGGCATCAGCAACGATGGCCAAACCAGCACCTGCTGCTCCACCAAGCAAGGCTTGGTCTGTTCCCGTTTCCCCACAACCGGCAAGGGTTGCACTGACACCAATCGCGGCGATGTATAGTTTAATTGACATCTCTGTTCTCCTATTTCCTCATTCGAAGAAACAGATGACAGGTTCGCAACGCGCTGTAACGCAGAAGTACAGTACATGCTAATTTCGGCAAAAACAGGCCATATCAATGTGTTAAGGTCAAAAAAACTGGGCAACCCAAGGCTAAAGCACTTGAGCTGCCCATAAGGGGAAGGGGTACGCAAACTTGTGCACTCACGTGAGTGGCTTCTGGGCACAGGCTGTGTACGACTAGGGTTGCACGCCAATGCCCATCCCGCCAACCCACACATATTCAAAGCGCGAAAATCGGCTAAGCTTTGCTGGTTTATGGCAGGTTGCAGCAACATTGCGCCTATTCCCCAATCGCTTCGGGGAAACTTGCGCGCGCAATGTTCACGTCTATGACGAGCAATGCGTCATAATCTTCCGGATCAAAGTTATCGTCAGCCGGAATGACTTCACGACCGAACAACCAAGACAAGCGCCCTGCATCTAGATTGCCACGCTCAAAGGGGTGCTCGCCAAACTGTTCCCACAATGCTTCCATGAATCCTGCATCCGCACGGCGGTCTGCCGGTTTGCGGTCACTCTTACGCTCGCGGCGTGCGAGTGCGGTCGCCCCTTTGGGATTAGCGCGGCGTAATGTGAATTGGAAATCTGTGCCCCGAAGTCTACCCGGGAAACCGCGATGTTTCAGCATGATGCTGCCCCCCCTGCCATTTGGCCATCGGTTAGGGGTGTGGTCGGGGTGGGCGAAAACGCCCGCCCCGTAAGTGTATTACTTGTATTTGCCTGTGTGCACTGGCTCAACCGAAATTGAGGCTGGGTCAATGACGACAAATTCTTCGACCTGCTGCTCGCGCGCACAGGCAGCAACGACAGCGATAAAGCCGAATGTTGCCAATAGTTTGATGCTCTTTGACATCTAAGTCTCCTGTCACTTTTAAATTGGGGCTTTGACACGGAATGTGTCGACGCACCTTTACTTGAGGTAAGGGGTTCTTGGGAAATCCCTGCAGGCAACATAGTGGAATCCTTGTTTAAAATATATCCGCTCAGTTCTAATCGGCGGACTTGTGACTCGAAAGCCTCATAACGGACTGCGGGCAATGCACCTGTCGCAACATCTTGTGGGTGCATCAAAATGCCTCCCAGATACAGACATCATTTTTGACCCGAAATGCTTCGAAAAACTGTGTTGCGTCCGGGTTTGTTTCCCCAAACTCAATTTTTTGATCCGCAATCGAGACAACAACCAAATCACTTTTCAGGTCATATTCAGCGATGTAGGGCACCGCGATTTCAGTGCAAAGATGTTCGGTATCTTCAAAAGCACTGCCATAAGCCACACCGCCCACATCCTTGCTTATTGCGGGCGCGATAAAACGAAACCTAAGCCAGTTCTCACCATTCACAGTATCAACCAGCACTTCATGCAAGGTCACAGACTGGCCCGAAGGCACGTTTTGTGCCGCAGCAACAAAAGGAACCGTTAAACAAAACACACTTGCAATTGCACCGACGCAATACCGACGTAATACCGACATTATACAGCACCCTTAAATCGTTGATATCCTGCGCATTTCAACCAACGCGCACGGTTCTTGGGATTTTCCAAAACCGCTTGAATATCTGCTTCCAAATTTGACGCCACATTGCCCATCACGCGACCACCTGCCTCAATGTTCAATGCGCCATCGACTGACGTCACCTGAACAACAGGCGAAAAGCCCCGCAAGCCCTGCAGCGCACGCCACATATCTTGGCGCACTTGCATGGCGATACGCACTGCACTGCCACCTGCCAACTGCGTATTTGCAGAGACATCAAAACGAGCAGGAAGCTGACGTGATACCGTCACCTGCCCCTCATCCTTCGTGATATGCCAGCCTTTTTTCATCGATCAGAGCGGGATATTGTCGTGTTTTTTCCACGGGTTCTTCTGTGTTTTACCGCGAAGCGATGCAAACGCACGGCTTACGCGTTTACGTGTTGAGCGCGGTTGAATAACTTCATCGATAAAGCCACGCTCAGCCGCCACAAATGGGTTGGCAAAACGTTCTTCATACTCAGCAGCATGTGCCGCGATTTTATCTGGGTCACCCAGATCGGCGCGGTGAATAATCTCAGTCGCGCCTTTGGCACCCATCACTGCGATTTCAGCCGTCGGCCACGCATAGTTAAAGTCACCGCGCAGATGCTTGGATGACATAACGTCATAGGCCCCACCGTAAGCTTTACGTGTAATAACAGTGACTTTAGGCACCGTTGCTTCACCGTAAGCGAACAACAGTTTTGCACCGTGCTTAATCACACCGCCGTATTCTTGGCTGGTGCCAGGCAAGAAACCAGGGACGTCTACGAGTGTTAGAATTGGAATTTCAAAAGCATCACAGAAACGCACAAAACGCGCCGCTTTGCGTGAGCTGTCGATGTCCAAGCAACCTGCCAAAACCATTGGTTGGTTGGCGACAACACCAACGGTACTACCTTCTAGACGAATGAAACCGGTCAAGATGTTCTTTGCGAAATCTTCCTGAATTTCATAAAAATCGCCTTCGTCCGCAAGCTTATGAATAAGCTCTTTCATGTCGTAAGGCGTATTCGCATTCTCAGGGATCAACGTATCAAGGGATAACTCAACACGACCCGGCTCGTCAAAGAACGGGCGAACCGGTGGTTTTTCACGGTTCGACAACGGCAAGAAATCTACAAGGCGGCGCACTTCGGCCAATGCCTCGACATCATTCTCAAACGCACCGTCGGCCACGGATGACTTCTTGGTATGGGTTGATGCCCCGCCCAATTCCTCAGCAGTGACAACTTCGTTAGTGACCGTTTTTACAACGTCCGGTCCAGTCACAAACATATAAGACGTGTCTTTCACCATGAAGATAAAATCGGTCATCGCAGGAGAATAAACTGCGCCACCAGCACAAGGCCCCATGATCAAGCTGATCTGCGGAACAACACCAGAGGCTAGAACATTGCGTTGAAACACTTCGGCATAGCCCGCAAGCGACGCAACACCTTCTTGGATTCGCGCACCACCAGAGTCGTTGATGCCAATAATTGGCGCGCCATTCTGAATCGCCATATCTTGGATCTTGCAGATTTTCTGAGCGTGGGTTTCAGACAATGAACCGCCAAACACTGTGAAATCTTGGGAAAAGACATAGACCATACGGCCATTGATTGTGCCCCAGCCCGTAACAACGCCATCACCCGCAGGCTTTTGATTTTCCAT
>JAGSGK010000028.1 GCA_023955215.1 Paracoccaceae bacterium | reverse complement strand
TTGGTCTGCCTGGGGTCAACAGGGGCGGGAAAGTGTCGAACGGCAACTATATCTGGATGTCTTTTTTCCATTCGTACCTCAGTGAAAAGGGTCGCGCTGGTATCGTGATGTCGTCGCAGGCATCGTCTGCCGGTGGTGGGGAAGCCAAGGTGCGCGAGGCGTTGGTCAAATCTGGCGACGTCGACATCATGATGGCGATCCGAGGTAATTTTTTCTACACGCGCACCGTGCCTTGTGAAATCTGGTTCATGGACAAGGGCAAACCCGAGGCCATGCGTGACAAAGTCCTGATGCTGGATGCCCGCAACGTGTTCCGCAAGGTGACACGGAAGGTTTTTGACTTTTCGCCTGAACAAATGAAGAATCTTTCGTCGATTGTTTGGCTTTATCGCGGGCAGGAGGATCGGTTTGCCGGGCTGGTGCAGGAATATCTGAGCACGGCAAGGGACGTAGCGCAGGCGGCGAATTTTGCCGAGCTTGAAACAGCGTTTGACATGGCCGAGGCCCATTTGACCAAGTACACCGACACAACCGAGCTGAAAGAGGCCATTGCGACGCTCAAGGCTGATGCCGCCACGTTTGTTTCCGTTTCGGCTGTATTGGCGACGCCAGTTGCGGAAATTTCATCCCTGACAAAATCACAGGCGGAAATGCAGCCCGTGGTGGAAAAGGCCAAAGCGTTGATCAAGGAAATCGATCATTTGTCCAAGTTTGCGCTAAAGGCCCATGATGCAATGGTTGCCGCAGGTCAAGCGCAAGTGGAAAAACAGACCACACCAGCGGACACCAAAAAGGTACAAGCCGAGGTTCGAAAACACGCGGCTGAGGGCAAAAAACTGTTGACGGCGATTGCCGAGGTGCGGGTGCCGCTGACGGGCGATCCGGATGTGCAACTGACTGTGACGGGTACATTGAAACGTACGCGGTATTTTGAGGCGCAGGCGGAATGGCTGTTGTCCCGCTTCCCTGATGGAACCCTGCGAGATGTGGAGGGTCTGGTCAAACTGGTGGGGCAAGATGAACTGGCAGAGAATGACTATAGCCTGACCCCGGGGCGCTATGTGGGCGTGGCACCAGAGGTGGAAGATAAGGACTTTGATTTCGAGGAAACCATCAAGGGCATCCATGCAGAGATCGAAGTGCTGAATGCCGAGGCGGCAGAGCTAGCCGATACAATTGCAAAGAACTTTGAAGAGTTGATTGTATGAGTTGGGAGACCAAAACTGTCGCTGATCTTGGGAAAGTCGTAACGGGTAAGACACCTTCGACAAGCAACCGTGATTTTTATGACGGAGACTTTCTGTTCGTTACGCCCACGGATCTTGATTGGCAGTCATACTACGTGAACGCAACGCATTCTTCTGTCACTCAATTGGCCAAAGATAAGCACAAAAACCAGTTTATTCCGCAAGGCTCTACAACGTTCACCTGCATCGGAAATACGATTGGCAAGTGTGGTATTACATCTGACATCTGTCTGACGAACCAGCAAATTAACAGCATTGTTCCGAACGAGGAACATGACCCACGCTTCGTATATTATCTGATGAACTATAACCGTGATAAAGTCCGCTCTATCGGTCTGAGCGGGGGGGCAGCACAGCCCATCATTAATAAGACGACCTTTTCACGTGTTGAGGTTAGTGTACCAAATCTCCCGACCCAAGAACGCATTGCAGCGATCCTTTCGGCCTATGATGACCTGATCGAGAACAACCGGCGGCGGATTGCGTTGCTGGAGCAGGCCGCAAGGCTGCTCTACCGTGAATGGTTCGTCCATTTCCGCTTTCCCGGCCATGAGACAGCAAAGTTTGTCGATGGGCTGCCGGAGGGGTGGAAATCTGGCACGATCTTGGACTTGTTTGACACTTCGTCTGGGGGTACGCCCTCAAGAAAGAATGCTGGCTTTTACGATGGCAGTATCAACTGGCTGAAAACGCAAGAACTGAAGAATTGCTTCATATTCGAAACTGGTGAGACTATTTCGGAAAGTGCGTTGAAGTTGTCATCGGCAAAATTATTCCCCGAAAATACAGTTATTATTGCTATGTACGGTGCGACAATCGGTCAACTTGGGCTTCTGGCTCAACCCGCCTCAACAAATCAGGCGTGCTGCGCTTTGCTGCCGAAACGCGACGGGCGCGACTACCTTTTCGGTTATTGTCTCATGGAACACTCGACCCGCATGTTGAAAGACCTGGGGCAAGGATCAGCGCAGAATAATGTCAGTCAAACTGTGATAAAGGGTATGGAATTTGTTGTTCCCGCGCCTGATGTACTTGATGAGTTCAACGCTTCAGTTGAGCCGAACTTTTTGCAGCGCAAAAACCTTCAGGCACAAAATGCCAATCTCACCCGCGCCCGCGATCTGCTCCTCCCACGACTTATGGATGGACGAATTCCAATTTAGGTATATTGTCTTATTATTATGAATGATTACACCGAGGACCAATTAGTCCAAACCACAATGGCCGATTATCTGCGCGACGAACACGGCTGGCGCTCGGTTATGGCGTGGAACCAAGAAACTTTCGGTCTTGAAAGCACGCTAGGACGGCGTTCTGACAAAGACATAGTCTTGACCCGCTATCTGTCAGAGGCATTGGTCAAACTGAACCCGGGCCTGCCCGAGGTTGCCTATAAGCAAGCGTTGCGTGAAATCACTGACATCTTTGGTTCGCAATCTATGATCCGGATCAATCAAGACAAGTATCACCTGATCCGTGATGGCGCGAAAGTTAAGTACCGCCAAGACGGGGAACAGAAAGTCGTTCGTCTGCGCGTGTTCGACTATGACACGCCCGAGAATAACGATTTCCTATGTGTGCGGGAACTGTGGATACGCGGATACGCGCATCGGCGGCGTGCAGACATCATCGGGTTCGTCAACGGATTGCCGCTTATGTTCTGCGAGTTGAAGCGACCAGACAAAGACCTGCGCCGTGCCTATGATGAAAACCTGTCCGACTACAAAGACACTGTCCCGCATCTGTTTCATTACAATGCACTGGTCATCTTGGGTAATGGTGCTGAGGCGAAAATGGGGTCGATCAGTGCTGACTATGAACATTTTGCAGATTGGCTAAAGCTTGAGGAAAGCGACAAGCGGGACGGGATGTTGCCGATGGAAGCGTTGCTTAAGATTGTGTGCGACAAGCGACGGTTCATGGACCTGTTCGAAAACTATATCTTGTTTGCCGATACGGCCAATGGCCCGGCTAAGATTTTGGCCAAGAACCACCAATACTTGGGCGTGAACCGTGCTGTGAGCGCCGTAGAGCGACGTGAAAGTTTGGACGGTAAATTGGGTGTGTTCTGGCATACGCAGGGTTCAGGGAAGTCATTCTCAATGGCATTTTTCACCCAGAAAGTGCACCGCAAGTTGGGCGGTGATTATACATTCTTGATGCTGACAGACCGAACTGATCTGGACAATCAAATATACAAAACCTTCGCATCAGTCGGGTTGGCAAATAACGACAAAGATGCCTGCCGCGCCGGATCAGCCCAAGGGCTGCGCGATTTGCTGGGCCAGCAGAAAAAAATTGTCTTTGCGATGATCCAAAAATTCACGGATGCGCAAGCGGAAGGTGGGGTGTATTCGGATCGAAACAATGTGATCGTTATGACGGACGAGGCGCATCGTAGCCAATACGGCACCTTAGCATTGAACATGCGTAAGGGGTTGCCCAACGCGAGTTTCATCGGATTCACCGGCACGCCGCTGTTTGGCAATGATGAGATCACCAAGCAGGTGTTTGGTGCATATCTGTCTACGTATGACTTCCAAGATGCGATTGAAGACAAGGCGACCTTGCCGCTATTTTACGATGCACGGGGTGATAAGTTGCGTGTGTCGGGTAATGGCCTGAATGAAAAGCTGGCGGCCGCAATTGCAGAGGCTGAAGTTGACGACGCAGATGTAGCTGCAAAGCTGTTAGATGATCTGAAGCGCGAATATCACGTAGTTACTGCAGAAACCCGTTTGCGCCATGTGGCCAATGATTTTGCGTGGCACTTCTCAACGAACTGGGAAAGCGGCAAGGCAATGTATGTCGCCATCGACAAGGTGACGGCTGTCCGAATGTACAACTACATTCAGGACGCATGGGCAGAGAAAATCACGGCCCTAGAAGCGGAATTGAAGTCGGTGACAGATGATCAGGAACGTCTAGTTCGTGAACGTCGACTTGCTTGGATGCGTGAGACAGAAATGGCAGTCGTTGTCAGCGACGAGCAGAATGAGATGAAGCGCTTCAAAGACTGGGGGCTCGACATCGTTCCTCACCGCAAACGTATGAAGGACGGCTTCACGGTCACAGAAACTGTAGGCGGGCGCGAAGTTGAAAAGCGGCTTGATGTTGAGACGGCATTCAAGCGTGAAGAACACCCATTCCGCATCGTAATCGTCTGCGCGATGTGGTTGACCGGTTTTGATGTACCGTCACTGTCAACTTTGTATCTCGACAAACCTTTGCAGGCGCATACGCTGATGCAGGCCATTGCGCGGGCTAATCGCGTCAAAGAGGGTAAAGAGAACGGATTGATCGTCGACTATTGCGGCATCCTTAAAAACTTGCGTAAGGCATTGGCGACATTCGCGGGTCATACAGGGGCAACACCGATTGATGGAGGTGATCCGCCCGAAATTGACCCATTGAACCCTGAAGAAAAGCTGCTGGATGAGTTAGCAGAATCCATCTCTATTGTGCACGAAGAACTTACACGTGAAGGGTTTGATTTGGGGCGATTGAAGGCTGCAAGTGGCTTTGAGAAAGTCAAATCACTCAAGGATGTCAAGGAGCTGATCAATGCCAATGATGAGACTAGGAAGCGATTTGAAATTTCAGCCCGGGTGGTGTTTCGAAAGTACAAATCTTGCCTGACATTTCAGGCTGTCGAAGATTTCAAATCCGACTATCAGGCGATCAGATTCATTTACGTCTCATTGGAGGAAGACAAGCAGGCTGCTGACACAACGGCAATTATTCAACGTCTCAATGAGATCGTTTCTGAAGCGATTGATGTCAAAACAGATTTCAACGATGATCGGATTTTTGATATCTCTAAAGTGAATTTCGACTTGCTCCGCAAAGAGTTTTCAACGAGCGATCGTAAAGCGAGTGACGTACAGGACATGCGGACGGTCATCCAGAAAAGATTGGCCAAGATGTTGGCAGAAAATCCAAGTTTAGGTGATTTTCAGGAACGGTTTGATGAGATCGTTGTCGAGTACAACAAAGAAAAAGACAAAAATACCATTGAGGCCACTTTTGAAGCGCTGATGCGCCTCACCGCTGAGATGGAAGAAGAAGCACAAAGTCATGTCGCGCTTGGTTTGACGCCTGAGCAAAAACCCATCTTTGATTTGCTGATGCAAGATGACCTTTCGAAAGAGGAAATCAAACAAATCAAGGCTGCGTCAGTTGGGTTGTTGCAGACCATCCAGAAGCGTCTCGAAGACGTACAGGATGTCTTTGGTAAGCAAAGTACCCGAGACGGTTTACGTCAAGAAATCTATGATTGGCTTTACAATGAACAGACTGGACTACCAGCATCAAAATACGATGAAGATGCGCTGTCCGAAAAAACAACTGTGATTTTCAACTTTTTTGAACGTCGAGTTGAGCTGGGTATGGCTGCTTAGATTTATTGGTTTCTAACTATTCGTTTTGTAAGAAATCGCCACGTAATCTGGTGGGTGGGCGGGATTAATGATCATAGATCATTAATTTCGGACCATGAAACTAATTTAAGTTACTGATTTAACTTGATTCATCCATCTTGACAGATCGGTACGAAATCCGTCACGATTTCCACAATTTAACGAGAATCATTTGAAAAAAATCAACCAGATATCTATTTCCGATGTCACGCTGAAGGCATTGTCTTTTATTTGCGCATACCGATACCTCACGGTTTTGCAGGTGGCGACGATGTGTCGGACGAATGAAAAATCGACATCTGAGATGTTGTTGCGCTTAGAGCGACATGGTCTGCTTGATCACTTTGGCAACGTTGGCATCAGGGGATATGGGAAGACACCCAAAGTCTATTTTTTGACCCGCCGTGGACATGTGGTTTTGTCTGAAGAGCAGGAAGCGCTCGGTAAGCCTGTACAGCCTTATCGGCAGGTAAACATTTCCACCCGCTGGTCACCGCAGATGTATCACCGCATGGCGACACTAGATGTGATTTCATACATCGAGCGTGATTGTACTGAGCTCTCAAACTATGACCTGCTTGGGACTTTGGTTGAATGTCGGCGTGAAATGATTGGCACGAGATGGCGCAAAGAAACCACTGACTTTGTTGCCAACAGCAGCAATGCTGCAGACAAAATTATTCCAGACGCGGGCTTTGCGTTGCAACACCGCAAGTCAGGACGACAAGCACTTTTCTTGATCGAAGTGGATCGTGGTACCGAACGCCTCACCACAATGCAGTCAGACGCTGAGATCGCGACATTCACCGGAAAACTCGCGCAATACGACCGATACCTTGCTAGCGGTCGGAGCAACGGTCGGTTCCCGCAGCTAGGCCAGTTTGCTGGCTTTCATGTACTGATCATCACCACCAGCGATACGCGGATCGAGAATATGCGCAAGGCGGCACAGACACTGCCAGCCAATTTCCACCACCTATACCGCTTCAGTACGCTGGAGCGCGTGCGCCAGAATATTCTGCATGATGGCTGGCTGAATAGGGATCATGCAGACCAAACCACCCATAAATTGATAAAAGGAAATTAGAAATGAAAGTTACTATAAATCACGTTCAAAAGACCGCGGGTCTGATCCGCAAGACAACCTTTCACGGAGTCGCCCTTAAAGTTGAATTCAACACCGAGGAACTGGCGGTGATCAGTGAGCGCAGACTGGGTCACGATATTATCCTTGAACGTGGCTATCCGGCGGATATGTCAGACATGGCAGCAGAGAAACATGCCAATCGCGGGCTCGGCCGCAAGCTTTTGACCGCTGCAGTCAGCGGCAAAGACGCCAATGATTTTCATCTCAGCGTCAACAAGTTGATTAAGGGTGAAGATGTGTATCATCTTGGCACCCCCGTGGAAGCCAAAGAATACGAAGATGAGCTGAAAGATGGGCTGGTGAAGCTCAAGAATTGGATTGTTGGCAACGCTGACGTTGAGAAAGAAACGACGAGCTTTGAGCTTTAAATGGACGGGTTCGGGGAATTCTTTGTCAGGGTAATGATCTGGGCAATTAGTCTGCTTCTTTTGGGAACGGCTGTCGTTCTCGTCGGTATGTTTGTACTGCCCATCGGATTGGTCGGGGCAGGTGGGTTATACTACATGTACAACATACACTTGCCTGAAAAGCACCGCCGCGAAGCTCAACATCGCACCAAAGCGCTCTATGATCAGGCGCAAGCATTGTCACCGTCAATGAATGATCTTGAGCAGGCGTTGTTTGCCGTTGGGATCAAGAGTGCTGCCCTGCATCGCATTGCCAGCGAGCTCTACGCGCAAGAAGGATTACGCCCACCGGTTTTGCCACCGGTGGGCGACGATCCTATAAAATTGGCTCGCTATCAAGATACGCTTGAGGCGTTCATCAGCGCTGCCAGGCCTGACCAGTACAAAGAATTTGAAACCAAGCTAATTTGGGCGCTGTCTATCTACGAACCGGACGATGACGCCAACCAGATGTTCCATTCAAAGCGAAAGCGCAGCAAACTTGAAATAGAGCGGATGTTACTGCGCTTTGTGAACGATGACGGCTTGTTCAAGCCGTTGGTTGATCAGATCAATGAAAACTACCACGCTGAAAACGAAATCATGCCAACCGCCTGTAAGCATGACGACTATGTCTGGCGTTATCTAAAAAACACGCCCTTGCTGCCGCTTGCGGACGTGGACGAGATGATCTGTTTGCAAGACCGTATGTATCATACGTATCTGCTTGGCTCATCCGGATCAGGCAAAACCAACCTGATCGAAAACATCATCGCCCATGATCTGCAATCGGATGAAGATTGCTGTGTGATTGTCATTGATAGCCAGACACAGTTGACCGAAAAGCTGGCGTCGCTCGATATCCCCAATACCACCCACATAACACCAAAATACGATTTGGCGCTCAACCTCTTTGACGTTGGTTATGAGGAAATGAAGGGACGTGGGATCGAAGGTGAGACCCTGATCAACAAGACGGTGGGGCTGCTTAGTTTTGTGCTCGAAGGCATGATGTGGGCGGAATTCACCAACCCGCAAAGAACTATTTTCCAATACGTGATCCAGTTGGTTATCAGCATCAAAGGCGGAAACATATACACCTTTATGGATGTGTTGGCTGATGGCGGACATGAACAATTTGCCAATGAGATAAGCCAACTTGACGAAAACATGCAGCGCTTTTTTGCAGTTGATTATCCGTCGTCGGATTATAAACGCACCCGAGAAGCCATTCGTCGGCGCATGGACGGAATGCTGCTTAATCCAACCTTTAGACGGTTGTTTTCCGCGACCGAAAACAAAATCGACATGTTTGAAGAAATGGCAAACCAAAATCTAGTTTTGATCGATACCAACAAACCGATGCTTGATGATGCGCCTTCAGCTTTCTTTGGTCGTCTGTTTATCGCTTTGATCCTGCGGGCATCATATCGGCGGTTTGGAACCGGTACCGTGACCCGCCCAGTCTATTTGATTGTGGACGAAGCTCATGAGTACTTCGATCGTTCCATCTCGGACATGTTGGAGCAGGCCCGTAAAGCAAACATCGGCTTGGTGGTGGCACACCAAAGCATCTCGCAAGCCAGGGGTGCCAAAGGGGGCAGCAACATTACCGACCCACTCATGGTGAACACTGCAACCAAACTCATCTGGACGTCGTTTCGCGAGGATGCGACCAAGTTTGCAGGCAGTATGCAAGTGAAGGCTGAAGATATCCTCAACCTGCCACAGTTCACCTTTGGCATGCACTCGCGCAAACAAGGGTTTGTGCCAGTCAAAGGCATGCCAAATGCGCTGGCTGGTTTTCCAAAGAGGACGGATTCCAAAGAGCTAAGGCATGAAATGGAAACACGCTATGGCGCAACGCCGATGGATACACCGGAACCGGGCGGGATGGATGATGGCGATGTGACAGACGCCCCAAGCTCTGATAATCCAAATCCAAACAAACCCAGTCCGGTTGGTGCAGCAGCCAGCCCACCGGACGTCGAGATAATATAAGAAACCGCCCCACAGGGGCGGCTCTCGAATTGTGCTGGGACTATCCCATCGCGGCAGCTAGCCTCGTGGGCGGCCCCTTGATCACTTCGTTTGCCAGCGCCAGTGCTTCAAACAGAACCATGCTTCTTGGTTCAAAATCAAAGATGCGCCGCCGGTGCTTGGGCAGATACCCTTCGATCTCGGGGTATTCAATGGCCAGAACTTGAGCTTCCTCATACTTTGATGGAAAGCCGCGTGGGCGGTGCACTGACACATCCAACACCGAGTTATGACTGGCCAATTCGGCAATGGCGCGGATCAATAGCTTTGTACGCTGACCCTTGCGGCAACCCGTAGTGCGCTTTTCTGTGACCACCACATCAGGTTTTAGTTCATTGATCAGCTCTTGGGCATACCCAACGAGATCACCGGTTGATCGCGTGGCTTTTAGGGCAATGCCCCAGTCCTGCAGTTTGCCACTGGATACGTACACGTAGCCCACTTTGCCAGAGGCCACCGCAATGGCCAGCACACTAAGCGCTGCCATGGGGTATGGGTTTAGATAATCGCTTATGCAGGGCCTTAAGCGATGCACCACGGTTGAACGTGTGGGCGGTATCCCGAACATTGCTTGGCAGGTGCTTCAAACGCCGTTTAAGCCGTCTGTTGCAGCCATTCATCACGTCCGCAAAGAACGCATCGAATGAACGACCATAGATCAGTGACAGGGTAATAATTTGGGTGAGGTTCGGACGTATCGTCCCAGCCTCAAGCTCTGATATCACCGACTGGTGGTCACAAAGCAACACGGCCACATCCGCTTGGGTATAACCCGCCTTTCTGCGTGCAAGACGCAGATCAGCGGAGAATTGGGTTCTCATAGACTTTTGCTTATTGAATAAACGTCTAGAGCCTCAGTCTACGGTGGGGGATAAGGACATCCTAGCAGGCAGGATATCATGGAGGATGATACGGTGAATATGTTGCGAAGCAAGAGACGCACATGTGATTGATATGGGGCGTTCTGGGACCGGAACATCTGACGAGTTCCGCCGACAAACGCACATAGCAATCATATGTGATCGCTCAACTATGCAATTCAGATTGGCTGTGCAGCAGGTGCGACTGATGCTGTACAACCAAGGGATGGGCGGCTGAACCTTCCCAAGGCTGTCTACGTTTTGACGAGAATATCAAACCAATCTTTCACGTCAAAACCGTTGCACCACAAAAACGCCGCCCCGACTAGGAGCAGCGTTTGTTTCCTTGCTTAGAAGAGTTTGAGCTGTTTGCTGTCTTCAAGGTACGCCAACCAGTCTTTGGATTGCGCGGCTTTATTCAGCAGTTCTGTCACGAAGTTTTTGATCTCTCCCTCATCAGCGAACCTCGTCTCCGAGACAAAGATTGACCGATAGCCGGTAGTGGACAACGGCAGCCGTTCATCACAGCGCAACTCAATATGCCAGTGACCTGAGTTTAACCAATTGGCCTGATGGCTGACTGCAATTGTGCGATCACACCACATAATGGCAAAGGTTTCGTATCCATCCTCCATGCTCAATACTCACTAGCAAACATGATAGTCAGAACGCGGTGGGTCAGTGCCTCATTGGCGGGGTTCTCTGAGCCTTGGGTCATCGAGGGATCGTAATAGTCGAGCTTCCAGAATACCTTTCGGTCTTCAATCTCGACGGCACCGAAGTCATGTTCGCCCCAAGGGTCATTATCCTTTGAGAAGTCATTAAACGAGCGCACGGCATCGACAGTCGCGACGACAAACGCCTGACCAGCTTCTTGAATGCCTTGTGTCAGCAGTACTGTGCCGTTGCCCAAGCCCTCGACCCTGAAGCGATCATTAAGGGCCCGCACCCGACAGTTCTGTACTGCGTCAGCCGGAATCCAATCGAGTTTTGTTGATCCACCACACTGATGGCAGTGTTCAGCATCAAAGGTGTTCTCTAGTTCCCACAATCCGCTATTGCGGTTGAAGCAGGCAAAAGCGTCCTTTGCGACATGTTCTGACCCGCAGTTGCGACAGACCGGCACGCTGTTGATCGTTTCTGGCGTTGTGTGTTTGTTGTTTTCCATAGTTTCACCTTTCAATCGGGCGGGTCCAAGCGGAATTGCTCAGGCGCACCCGAAGGAAAGGCGAGATTGGAAAAAGGAACTGTTCGGGCTTCATAATGCCGTATACTGGCGATCTAACAAAGCAGTCACCACATCACTGGGGATGATAATCAGCCTGCTATCATGCACATCGCGCATGACCGACAATCACGCCATGATCATCAAACACAAAGCTATACTTGGTCTTGCATATCAGCGCTATAAATCACCTCAGCCCTTTGCTATCGCTGGTACAGACCGCCTTCAGCATTTGTATATCATTGGCCAAACCGGTACTGGCAAATCCACACTGCTTTTGAACCTGATGCATCAAGACGCTCGCCAAGGCACCGGGTTCTGTCTGATTGATCCACACGGCGATCTTGCTGAGGCCCTGCACTGCAACATGATTGTGCCGCATCATTATTGGGACATCAGCGACCCGACCTGTCCGCTGGGGTATAATCCACTGACCAAGGTCGCTCCAATCCATCGACCATTGGTCGCATCAGGGCTGATTGAGACGCTCAAAAAACAATGGCCCGATGCCTGGGGTGCACGAATGGAGCATATCTTGCGCTTTTCACTATTGGCTTTACTTGAGACGAAAGACGCTGATCTGCGCGATGTACTGCGCTTGCTAACATACAAAGGCTACCGCCGTCAGGTGATCGATCAGATCACAGACGAACAAGTACGCTTCTTCTGGAAGACAGAATTCCCAACCTTAAACCATCAAGGCAGCGCGGATGGAATAACACCGATTGCAAACAAGCTCGGTGGCTTCCTGGCACAACCGGCAGTGCGGACAGCATTGTGTGAACCCAAAGAACCACTGCGTTTTAGAAGCATTATGGATACGGGACAAATTTTGATTGTGAACTTGGCCAAGGGACGACTAGGTTCTGATATCAGCAACATCCTTGGGGGCTTAATCACCTCGTCCCTCATGCATGCTGCCACTACGCGCCACAGCCTGCCAGAAGCCGCCAGGCGGCCTTTCTTCCTTTATGTGGATGAGTTTCCCAACCTGACCACCAAAAGCTTTGCTGGGATGTTGTCTGAGGCCAGAAAGTACCGTCTGGGACTTGTGTTGGCCCACCAGCACCTCTCACAGACAGACAACGATGTGTCTGATGCGATCTTTGGAAACGTCGGCAATCTGGTGTCATTTCGAGTAGGGGCCAAAGACGCACCCTTAATTCAGCGCGTTATGCAGCCGTTTTCAAGTTTTGATTTGCAAAGCCAACCGAACCACCGTGCGGCGGTTCAGGTGATGCGCCATGGCGAGCGACTAGCACCGTTTTCTGCGTCGATGTATCCACCGTATCAGGCTGGGTGATAGAGTGACTGCTAGGTCTGAAATATGGCACCAAGTACCATGCAATTATGGAACAATTTGACCCATTTGCACCACGTATGCCTGAAGAGGGTTTTGAAGAATACCTGCGTATATGTCAGGAAATTTACCTTGATATGCTACATGAAGATACCTGGCCTTGGTCCGAAGATTCGCCAAATTCTGAGGATTTGTTAGAGTCTGAAGATACCTAACCTATGAATCCCAAAACCTGTTTTGCATACACCCGTGTCTCTACCGTCAAGCAGGGAGATGGCGTTTCCCTTGAGGCACAGCGAGAAGCGATCGGCATATTTGCACAGAAGAATAATCTGACTATTACTGATTGGTTTGAAGAGAAAGAGACGGCTGCCAAGCGTGGGCGGCCGATTTTTGATACGGTTGTGAAGTCACTGCAATCTGGAAAAGCCGCAGGCTTGATTGTTCACAAGATAGACCGCTCAGCGCGAAACTTCGCAGACTGGGCACGCATCGGAGACTTGGTAGACAACGGGATCGACGTGCATTTTGCCCATGAGAGCTTGGATTTGCGGTCTCGTGGTGGCCGTCTGACGGCTGACATTCAGGCCGTGATTGCGGCAGACTATGTTCGGAATTTGCGGGAAGAAACCATAAAGGGAATTGAGGGGCGCCTAAAGCAAGGATTGTTTCCGTTTGGTGCGCCCATCGGTTATCTCAATACAGGCCCTGGAAAAGCAAAGACGCCCGATCCAATGCGAGCCCCGTTTGTCCGTCAAGCTTTTGAACTATATGCTAGCCAGCAATTCTCATTGCGAGGACTCGTTTGTGAGCTTGAAAAGCGCGGCCTGCGCAACAGGCATGGAAAACCGGTCACAAAATATGGTGTAGAAAATATCCTTAAGAACCGCTTTTACTACGGCACAATTTATCTTAAGCGCGCTGACCGCATGTATAACGGGATACATGAACCAATTGTCACTAAAGCGCTTTTTGATCGTGTTCAGGCACTGAAAGGGGATCGGCACCACAAAAAACAGGTCGTCCATAACCACCGATACCGGCGCCTTTTCAGTTGTGCCCTTTGTAATCGGCGTTTGTATGGTGAAGTGCAAAAAGGACACGTCTACATGCGATGTCAGACCAAGGGTTGTCCTACCACCACGATTAGACAGGATCGGATTGAGGCGAAGATCAGCTCCGCATTGCTAGGATTACGACTGCCAAAGCGCGATGATGAAAATCTTAAGGCCCAGATGAGAAAGCGAATTGAGCAGCGTAACGAAGCAAGTGACTTGAAAGCAATTCAGCTGCAATTGCATCAACTTGACCTGCGCGAACATCAGTTGACAGATGCTCTGATAGAAAGGTTGATAGACAAACGTACCTTTCAAAGTCGAAAGGATCAAATCGACAATGATCGACAGGATTTAGAAAAAAATCTTAAAGAATCCGGCAACATTGCCAAGGATCAGCGCACGGCAGAGCGATTTCTCGAACTGATAAAGAGCCTGTATTTTACTTATCAAATCGCGGATTCAGCCAAAAAACGACGGATCACCGAAATCATGTTCTCGAACCGCTCAATATCTGGAAAAAACCTTTGTCTCACACCACAAAATTGGTGTGTTCAGGTTGATGACACCATGGGTGTCTTGTGTGGCGGCCCAGACCGAACCACATCTCGAATTAAGGAGCGGGTGAGGGAAGCGCTTGAAGTCCTTGATGACGATTGGAATTCGCGCTCGTAGGGCATGTTGGATCTCAGATACACTTGGGATGATGATCCAACCCTTCCCGAAGGTCGACCTTTTTTACGATGAGTAATCAAACGTACTCTATCAACTGATGTCATCTTATCAATTGCGCCTCAATGTGCGAAAAATGTATTGAAAATCATGTCGATTTAGACAATGTTTGAATAATCACTATAGTGAAGTCCGTATGGGAAATTCCTGCTTTGATCGATCAAGTATTGTAATATGTCAATTTTTATCCCTGAGAATACTTCACGTATCCCTAGCATTTCATTTGCATGGTCTAAAGATTTTAGCTACGCGAAATATCTTGAGGAGAAGTCGCATTTTGACTCTCTAGAAATAGTACTTGATCGCACTACCGAAGCAGTAATTGGGCAAGGCGAGAGTGTTCAGAATTCAATCCGGGCCATGTCAAGTAATGTTTCAAACAGTATTGACAGTAGTTTAGATAGGCTTGGAAGTGTTTTTTGTGATGGCATGGAACAACTCGATAACACGACAGCGAATGGTTTCGCTACAATCGAGATATCTCTAGGCGATATAGGCAAAACTTTGACCGAATTGGTTGATGTCGTCGGCTTAGGCTTTGACGAAGTAGCTCGAGCCCAATACCAGACTAACGAAATTCTAGGTCAACTTGTTACGATCGCCAAGCATCCAGAAGCCTCTCGTGCACAGGAGCGTTTCACCTACGCCAAGTCGGCCTTCATCAGGGGGTTAAAGGAAGAATCTCTCGAATATATTAATCAAGCGATCGGAGGCGACAACCACGCCCCCGGCTTCAAACTTGAGGGAGAATTTCATCTCCTTCGCGGGCAAATTCTTCTCTCGAGTCCGGAACTTGATCCATCTTTCCTAGAAGAAGCCGAAAGATCCTTCAAAGACGCTGCAAGATATTCTTATATGGAAAATCCAAAAATAGAGGCTCTTGCATATCAAATGCAGTCATGGGCGATGTATTGCCAAGGCAAGCGGTCGGAAGCAGTGACCGCGATTGAGAGATCTGTTGAGGTGAATAGTAGTGACGCCTTAACCCACTTCTATGCCAGTAAATTTAAATCTAGTTTAGGGCATAAATTAGATGATATCTCACTCCATATTGCAGAAGCATTGAGCATCAATCCGTTCTTAATTCTTAGGTTCAAGAATGATTCAGATTTCAAGAAAATAGATGCTCAAATCGACTTAATTGCCGAGACTATCTTGCAAAATCGGCGGGAAGAGTTGGCGAAGAATTATAACAAGTCAGGACTGCCTAGTTTGGAAAAATCGATAGCTGTGATTTCGTCTTTGGGCATAAATACAGGAGCTTTAGATTGTTCAATAAAAAAATGTAAAAAGTTCCTTGCCGATTGTTCACTGGTTGAGGCAATGGCTAGATCGGGTAGAAAGGATATAATTGCCCATTCTTTGGAGAAGTCCATGCAGAAAATAAGACATGAGGCGTCTGATCTTATCCAACAACTGAACAATGAGGTCTGGTCCATCAAAAACATTGAAGTTGAACAGCCTTCTGATTTTTTTGAGACAAGCCTTTTTCGGTGCATTTTTTTTGGAATCCCAATTGGCATCTTTTGTATCACGTTCTATTATTTTTGGGAGGTTCTAGGCGTCAAGAGTACTACTGGCCATGATAAGGGACCTTACATAGTTATTTCGTTAATTATCTCGGGTGGTTCTGCACTCATTTTAGGCGGTATTATAGCCTTTACAAGTGCTCTGATTGCAGAGAAATTTCACCATATACATGGATGGAAAGTCTACTTCAAAAATACGCTCACTCTAAACGAACGAAGTGAAGCTAAAAAAAATGAAAATGCGCCAGCAATATCAAAAATTAGGGGGTTCCTTTCGGAGATAGATTTGATTGAGCCCAAGGAACTCAAGAACTGGTAGGAGGTTTCGTTTCACCTTTTATCATGACGTATAGTCTTTAATCGGTATTATTTTGGTTATCTAAGACTTGCAGATTCAGTAGGTAACATCTTCCATCTTCAATTTTGAGGATGAAGGAATTGTCTCGCGGGTATGCTAAAATCTACAGGTCATTTATGAAAAAGAAAACTGCTCCAAGTTGTAAATAGCGCGCGCCGCTTCACCAGCAAGTCACTCCTTTGATACGCGCGCTCAACTTCGTTTCCAACCCGGTGCCCAAGGGCCGTTTCCTTCACTTCATAGCTGGCATCCGTGCATTCCTCCGCCCAAGTCCGAAATGACGAACGGAACCCGTGTGGGCGAGCAGTCATCTTCTCGCGCTTCATCAAGCCAGACATTGCCATATCTGAGAGAGGTTTGCCTTTTTCGTTTGAAAATATGAACGGTGAACCCGAAACAGGCTCTGCTTGCTCAATCACAGCAAGTGCTTCATCTGTGAGGGGGACTTTATGCTCTTTCTCTGCCTTTGTACGCTCAGCGGGTATGATCCACACATCGTCATGAATTTCCGAATAGGTTGCGAAGCGCACCTCACTGGTCCGCGCCACCGTCAACATCAAGAAGCGTAGAGCCAAAGCTGATTGAAATGTCATGCAGGACAAATGTTTATAAAAGGCTGGAGTTTCTTGGTAGGGCAGGGACGGAATATGCTTAACGATGTGTCGGCGTTTTCCAAGCAGTGCCTGTGCCTTCATCACCGCTTGCAGGTCAACATCCAGATCAAGAGCTGCGGCGTGTTTGAGTGTTAGGTTGATGCGGTTCATTGCTTTGCGGGCAGTATCTGGCTTGGTGTGCCAGATGGGTTCCAAAATGCGTTTGAGCTCGTGTTGGTCGATATCCTCAATCGCCATCGTTCCGATCTTTGGTAGAACATGCGTCTTGAGAGGGGACAGCCACCGCCCAGCCTTGCCATCACCTTTTAGTTCGGCCTGCCTGGCTTCAAAGCAACCTTGTACGGCGTCAGCAACAGACATTCGCAGTATCTTTCGTTTTGACTTGTGTCGCTCTGCTAGTGGATCAATACCCTCACGCAGCTTTTTGCGGGCGTTGGAGGCGCTTTCTCTAGCCTCAGCGATTGAGACATCAGGCCAGCGCCCTAGACCCATCTCCCGTCGTCTGCCCTCGATCACTATTCGCAACAACCACTTACCTGCGTCCTTGCGTGATTTCACCAACATCAAGCCCTGTCCATCAAAGTGTTTGCCCGGCCCAAGGTTACGTGCTTTCATCTGTGTAAGGACGTTTAATAAGGTCATAGTCAGCCCACCTTTTGGCAAATGCGGACTCGAACTTACCAGCCCACCCTTTAGGCCACCTTAGTGATTGAGAAAGCATGTGTCACGAAGTTTATCTATGTTCAGCCTTTTCAAATTAACTATCTAAAACAATAGGATATTGTTCAGTTATGTTCAGCAATGTAAATGATCAAAGATTCCGTGTGGGGGCACCATTTCACAATACGAACATATCCAATGACATCTGATTAGCCCTTGTTTATAAGAGTTATATTGATTTGATTGTCCGATGCTGTCCAGCGCAGTTTTGTAAGATACCCCCAAATTGGGGGT
>JAGSGK010000068.1 GCA_023955215.1 Paracoccaceae bacterium | reverse complement strand
GCCATGGGTCAGCGCCGGGTTGATTGTGTACTTTGCAATATACCGGCGCACACGGAAGTTATCGTTCTCGCCTGTTTCTTCAGGCAGACGACCGCGTTGCTTTTTCATTTTGTCAGCAGTTTGCCATGTGCGGATCAACACCTCGCCGACACGGCCCATGGCCTGACTGTCAGACGCGATGATCGAAAAAGCACCCATGTCGTGTAGGATATCTTCGGCTGCAATGGTTTCGCGGCGAATGCGGCTTTCTGCGAACGCAACATCCTCTGGGATGGATTTGTCGAGGTGGTGACAAACCATCAACATGTCCAAATGCTCTTCGAGGGTGTTCACAGTATAGGGCCGTGTTGGGTTGGTGGAGGATGGCAAAACATGCTCTTCGCCGCAAATCTTGATAATGTCGGGGGCGTGTCCACCACCCGCACCCTCGGTATGGAAGGCGTGAATGGTACGGCCCTTCAACGCGGCCACTGTGGTTTCAACGAAACCTGATTCATTGAGTGTGTCGGTGTGGATCATCACCTGCACATCCATGTCATCGGCCACAGACAGGCAGCAATCAATCGCCGCTGGGGTCGTGCCCCAATCCTCGTGAAGCTTTAGCGCACAGGCACCGCCCTTGACCATTTCAACCAATGCATCTGGTTGGCTCGCGTTGCCCTTGCCCGCAAAGGCAAGGTTCATAGGAAAAGCATCCGCCGCCTGCAACATGCGCCCAATGTGCCACGGGCCCGGTGTGCAGGTTGTTGCTAGTGTGCCATGCGCTGGACCTGTGCCCCCGCCCAACATTGTTGTTAGGCCAGAGTGTAAGGCATCCTCAATCTGCTGTGGGCAGATGAAGTGGATGTGGCTGTCAAAACCGCCTGCTGTCAGGATGCGTCCCTCGCCAGCAATGACTTCGGTGCCCGGACCTACGATGATATCTACACCGGGTTGCGTGTCAGGGTTCCCAGCCTTGCCGATCTTGTGAATGCGCCCATCGCGCAAACCAACATCCGCTTTGTAGATGCCAGAGTGATCAATGATCAAAGCGTTGGTAATAACGGTGTCTACAGCACCTGCAGCGCGGGTGGCTTGGGATTGGCCCATGCCGTCACGAATGACTTTACCACCGCCGAATTTCACTTCCTCACCATAGGTCATGCCATTGCCGCCATTGGTGCGTTCTGCGGTCAGGTCGCGTTCGACCTCGATAATAAGATCAGTGTCGGCAAGGCGTACTTTGTCACCCACAGTTGGGCCAAACATGGCAGCGTAATCGGCGCGATTAATAGATGTGGCCATTATAGATCTCCCATAACTTGATTGTTGAAACCAAAGACACGGCGCGCGCCCGACATCTCTATCAAATTGACCTCGCGCCGTTGGCCCGGTTCAAATCGGACTGCGGTGCCGGGTGCTATATCAAGGCGACGGCCATAGGCGGCTGTGCGGTCAAAATCTAACGCGGCATTACTTTCGGCAAAATGGTAATGACTGCCAACCTGCACAGGGCGGTCGCCCGTATTGGCCACCATGATGGTGATCGCCTCGCGGTCTGCATTTAGGATCAGGTCGCCATCGGCTGGAAAAATCTCTCCGGGGATCATAGCGTGCTCCTATCGAATGGGGTTGTGAACGGTGACCAGTTTGGTCCCATCAGGAAAAGTGGCCTCGACTTGAACGTCGTGGATCATTTCTGGGATGCCCTCCATGCATTGATCGCGAGTGATCACATGGGCACCGGCCTCCATCATATCTGCGACAGAGCGCCCGTCACGGGCACCCTCAACAACAGCGTCAGCAATCAATGCAATGGCTTCGGGGTAATTCAGCTTCACGCCACGGGCGAGCCGCTTGCGGGCCACTTCGGCAGCCATTGCCACCAGAAGTTTGTCTTTTTCACGTGGGGTCAATTGCATGGTCATAGCCTCCAGTTTTTGGGAACTGCGTTGTGGGTGAGATGTGTCAAGATCGGGAGCAATGCAGTGCGCAGCGCAAAACTGTCAGAGCAAAGCAGACGAATTACTAGGATGTTGTCGGCCAGCAGGCTTGCTCCACCAGAGGACGGGAGCAGGGCGCGCACGCCATCAAGCAACGCTTTGGCCGTTGGGTCGACAAGAACAATACTGGCCATGGCACGTGCGCCATTTGCCACCGCAGGCCGCTTTAAGGTCGCTGCGATGTCGCCGTTCAGTTTAATGCGATCAACATAAACGGGTTTTCCGTCGCAAGTTATGCAGACGCTGTCGTCCAGCGAACAAGATTGTAGGCTCTCTCCAGAGGCCTCTCTGCCGAAGACGAGTGGCTCGACCATTAAGAATTTTGCGCCCTGTGCGACATCGACTTCTAAACGCCGGCGCAGGCGAGACCCTTCAAACAGTATCGTTTCCTGAGGCAGCCAATAAAGTTGCGCATTTGGCTTTACTTCGAGCCGCGTTTGCATCGACCCCGCTGTGGCATTGGGCGCGCGATAAATACGTTCAGCGGCTTGGGTCGTGACACTGACTTTGGCGTGGTCGTAGGCCGTAACCTTGGTCGCGAATTTGTCGCCACCTGTGATGCCACCAGCAGTGTTGATGATGACGGCCTCAATGGTGCCCTTTATCGGACGTGGAAAAATCGCACGGTAGGACCCTTGTTGGCGTAGGTCTTTCAAACGCGACTGATCGCCAGCCGCAGACACCGCGCTTATGTTCAGTGTCCCGCGGGCACGCTGAAAGATGACATCGCTGCCTATAGAATGATGTGCCGTCATTAGGTCCTCAACGCGCGTAGGTCTGTAAACCGTGGTGGGGATTTTAAGAGTGGGCAAGGACCAGATTTGGCGGCAAGAGATTTTACGTGGGTTTTACTTGATTGACTAAATGTTGGGCGATAGGTGTTAAAAAATAGTCAGTTTGAAAAGTGTAGCATCGGGGCTCGTGGCCCTGTTCTAAATGAGCAGACTGAGCTGAATGGATTGATAGATTCTAGCGACGAAGCATACGAGTTTTGCAAACGTGCATTCATCGTCACGATCTAAGACTTGAAGGGTTCGATCCTGTCCGCAGAAAGCGCATAAGCGATATCTGCAAGCTGTGTTGACATGGATGAAACGCCGAACATCCCAATTACATTCACCGGCTCAAACATGCCCGAACTTTCATAGGGTTCTTGTGTCGTGACAAAAACAAGTTGGTTCGGGGGTGGTGGCGGCACGTGAACGCATGCGCCGACAAAAGGCACCAGAATGAACGCGGTGACGCCTGTGCCTGAATACTCAATCGGAACGATAAAGCCCGGCAAACGAACTATTTGGCCGTTCAAGTCTGTCCGCACGCCAGTGGATTGTGGTTGCTGGTTCGACAATGGTGCTTGGTCGTGGTCGATCAAACCTTGCAGCATGGGGGGAACGATCGTTTGTCCTTTTGGAACAAGGTCTTTCCAGTCGAGGTCGATATACTCATCCGCGCCAGCCAATTGTGGGATCAGCCCGAAGGCTCCCAAACTGGCTATCAAACGTCGACGTGTCACGACCCGTCTTACCATACGTAGGTTTCCATTTCCTCAGCCTTCAACAGATAACCAGTTTCGGCGACTTCTGTTGATTGAAGTTCGTGCTGCATCTGGCCTGTTACCCATACCGCATCCCATAGATTGTCGCTCGGCCATGGCTTGTTCGTTGTAACAAAAACCAGCTGGTTCGCTGGCGGTGGTGGGGTGTGCAGGCAGGCCCCAACATAAGGCACCAAAACAATGCTGGTAACACCGTCGGTCGATTGGTCGATGGGAATAATATAGCCTGGCATCTTGATGTACGCCCCATCCAAAACGGGGTTCAACTTTGTTGCGTTCTCATCAAATACTGGTTGCCAAATGTCATTGGTCTCATCCATTTCGCCTGCGGCGACGATTTCTGAATAAGGTACGCCGGGTGGGATCAGATCATCCCATGTGATTTCGGTTGGCGTTTTGGCCAAAGCTGCACGTGGTAGGGCCGCACTGGCCAAAGCCGAGGTGATCAATTTACGGCGGGAAACCTGCATAGTCTTGTTCCTTATCATCCTAAATCCTAACGATCATACCATCTGCGAGGGACATGCGGTAGGCACGTAATGCTGGTACCATGCTCACAATTGCGCCAGCAACGACAACACCCAGCAACACCCGAACTTCGCGTAGTGTTGGTGGTTCAATGGGCAACCATAGCCCAAAGGCGCTATCGATCATGGGTTGGCCGATGGACAACCCAACATACAACAGAACAAGACCCAGTAACGCGCCAAGTGCGGCCATCACACTTGCCTCAAACACCAGTAATCCCAAAATCACCCGTGGTCGCGCACCCATCGCTCTGAAAATGGCCATCTCTCGGCGACGCTCATTCAAGCTGGAGAAAATCGTGGCCATCATCCCGATCAGGGCCGTTATCACGACCATGGCTGATACCCCGATCAACGCGGTCTCCGCGATCCCGACGATTTGCCATAACTCTTGCAATGCCACCCCGGGAAGAATTGCGAGCAAGGGTTCCTCTGCATATTCATTTATGGCCCGTTGCAACCCGAAAACCTTAAGGCGGCCTTTGACCCCCACAAGCGCTGCAGTGACTGCATATGGTTTCAATTCCATTTGGCGCAGGGTCTCTGCTGGGGTCGATTGTCCCTGTATCTGGCCGCCACCTTGCCAGTCGACATGGATCGCTTCAATCGCGCGCAGACCAACGATGACGGTCCGGTCTACAGGTGTGCCCGTCTTTTCAAGAATGCCAGAGACGCGGAAAGGTTGATCGTCATGTTCGGTGAATGATGCAAGACCATGTGCCACCACAATCGGATCGCCAACTTTATAGCCTAGCTTCGCGGCAACATCGGCCCCGATGACAGCATCAAACAGGTCATCCATAATGGCACCTTCACGTATACTAAGTGATTGGCCTGAGCGATATTTGTATCGCTCAAAGAAGGCTTGTGTTGTGCCCATGACGCGAAACTGCCGATGGCTGTCGCCCAAGGAAATCGGGACAATCCAATCCACTTCGGGGCGATTTTCTATGTCTTGATAGCTTTCCCACGTCAGGTTGTTCGTCGCATTGCCAATCCGAAAGACCGAATAGAGCAGCAGTTGTACTGACCCTGACCGCGCCCCAACAATCAGGTCCGTGCCAGATATCGTGTCAGCAAAGCTGGCTTTGGCACCGGTTCGAATTTTCTCAACCCCAAGGAACAGGGCTACCGACAGGGCGATCGCAAGAATGGTCATGCCGACGGTCAATGCGCGTGCAACCAGCGATGCAAAAGCGAGGCGAAATATCATGTGGCACCTCGGGTGGTTTGTGCGATGTCGGCCATATGGATCACGCGATCGAATTGGCTGGACAGGCGTGCGTCATGACTAACCATCAACAGCGTGGTTCCATGGGCACGCGATTGCGCAAACAGCAGTTCTAGAAACGTTGCTTGGGTTGCCGCATCCAATGAGGACGTAGGTTCATCTGCAATGATCAGGGGCGGCATGCCGATTAACGCACGGGCGGCCGCCACACGTTGTTGTTGTCCGACGCTAAGATTACCCGCCTTTGATGACATCACACCATCAGGAAGACCCAAATCATGGCACAGTCTTGTGGCTTCTTGCTTTGGATCGCTCAAACGATTGTGCCGTTCGGGGGCAAATCGTAGAGGCAGCAAAATGTTGTCTTGTACGCTTGCAAAGGGCAGCAGATTGAACTGTTGAAAGATCAATCCAATCTGCTCGGCGCGAAAGCGGTCACGCTGTCCCGCCGAGAGTTTAGCAATATCTGTGCGCGCAACACTGACCCGACCCGAACCTGCGATGATGGTCCCGCAGATCAATGACAAAAGCGTAGACTTCCCTGACCCACTTTCGCCAAGCAGCAGAACTGTCTCGGATCGTGCCAATGTCAGGTCGGGAACGTGCAACCCAAAAGAGGCAGACCCCGGCCAATTGTAGGTGACATCCTTAAGGCGCAGAATTTCGGTTGGGTCGGTCAAGGCTTTAAAACAACCCAGTTAGATCAAGAGTTGGGGCGTCACGTTCTACTTCAAACGAGGTAGCACCAGTGTCTATGATAATTTGCACCTCAACCTCCAACGCATTTGGAAAACTTCCAAAATAAGCAAAGTCGATGCCCGTTATTGCGGATGGTTCAGCACAGTTCAGCAGATACTCGGCATGGAACTCTGTGTGTCCTGATTCATCGGCATGATCGTCATGCCCATCTTCGTCATGCCCATCTTCGTCATGACCGTGATCTTCATGCTCGTCCTCGGCGTGCTCATCATCGGCATGCTCGTCGCCATGTTCTTCGTGCTCTTCTTCACTCTCAAGGCCCGCTGATGCTTCGACAATGCTACATCCTGCAGCTTCAGGCAGCACAAATAGGGCTAAAGGAGCGGACAGTTTCGCAACTGCGGCATCAACCGGGGCAAGATCCTTTGCGCTTTCCGCTGCATACTCAAAACCTACAATGTCAGCACCAGGTGCATGTAATTCCATCGCAATTTGTTGTCCATCAATGGCGATATCCAACTGCCCGACACCGTGCTCATGCGCATCAAGCTGACGCGTTTCTTCGGCAATAACTGGGGTGGCGGTGATCGCAGTTGCAATAAGAAATGGAAGAACTTTCATCAAAATAATCCTGTGATTTGAATTGATTGGGTTAGATCGAGCAGCCATCGCAGCGGCCATGGATTTCGACGATATGGCGCGTCGCGTGAAAAGAGGATTGCGAAGATATCGCAGAAAGCTCTGGCAGCAATCGGGTGCCATCATGTTCCTCTACGGTTCCGCAATCGCCGCAGATGGCCAACACTGGTACCGCTGCATCATGATTACAGCGGCAAGGAACAAACGCTTTGATCGACTCCAGTTTATGCGCCCGTCCTTGATCAGTTAATGCAGCGAGGGCGCGGTAAATGGTCGGAGCCGCCAGATCAGGCTCATCGAGCTTCATCTGATCAAGAATAGCATAAGCGGTCATTGGTTTTGCATGTCCGTGTAATACATCCAAAACATCTGACTGGCGCACCGCAGCTTGTTTACGCATGAGGTTTCTCCTTACGTTTAAAAGTTTGTTACTTTATAAAATAACAAACGACAACAATTCAAATTCAAAAGAATGTATTACCAGCAAGTGTTCGCCAAAGCTGGCATGAGCGTGCCCAAATTTTCATCACTATTGGTTCTAAACGGATGTGCGCGGCAACGGTTATCAAGGTTTGGATCGGGCATTTCATGAACAATTGCGTTTTAGGCAATTTCTATGGCGTGCGGGACAGTTCTGAACTGATCTATTTATCGCGTTAAGGCGAGGAGGAGGCGAACTCGATGTCTACTTGCCAAGGCGAATTCAGAGCGATTTTTGCCATATAAATAGTGAAACCGCCCCGAAAGCTGCGAGGCGGTTTCACGTTAGTGTTCAACTTACTTAAGTGCAGCGTCAGTGATCGCATGTGTCCATGCGCCAGTTGGCGCAGCAGAGATCACCGGATCAGACCCACCAGACAAAAGCGTCGCGACCGTGCGCTCATAATCAGCAACGTCCAACGCACCGTTCGACCCTGCGGTCAACTTGGCGATTTCACCCATCATCCGAACCTGAGCAGCTTCAGTCTGTGCACCAGTTTCATCATTATCAAGGATGATACCTGCAGCTTCTTCAGGGTTGGATTCAGCGTATTTCCAGCCTTCCATAGATGCGCGCACAAAGCGGACCATTTTGTCAACAAAGACTGGGTCCTCCAGATTTTCCTCAAGGACGTAGATACCGTCTTCGAGTGTCGCGACGCCTTGTTCTTCGTATTTGAATGTCACAAGTTCATCTGGGTTGACGCCTGCGTCGATAACCTGACCATACTCATTGTACGTCATAGTTGAGATACAATCAGCTTCGCGGTTCAACAGTGGGTCGACGTTAAAGCCTTGCTTCAAAACAGTGACACCATCATCACCGCCATCAGTTGAAATGCCGACTTGGCTCATCCAGCTAAGAAATGGATATTCGTTGCCGAAGAACCAAACACCAATTGTCTTGCCACGGAAATCTTCCACATTTGTGATGCCGGTGTCTTTCCAGCAGGTCAGCATAAGGCCAGACGTTTTGAACGGCTGGGCAATATTGACAACAGGAAGACCTTTTTCACGGGCAGCCAAAGCTGATGGCATCCAATTTAGCATGGCATCAGCACCGCCACCCGCCAAGACTTGTGGTGGGGCAATGTCAGGGCCGCCAGCAAGGACAGTAACGTTCAAACCTTCGGCCTCGTAGAAACCTTTGTCCAAGGCGACGTAATAGCCTGCAAATTGGGCCTGCGTGACCCACTGTAGCTGCAGTGTGACATCATTCGCATGACCATCGGCACTCGCTGTTGAAGCCGCCATGCCCGTGGTTAATGCAGCGGCAATTAATAGGTTCTTCATCGTGTAGACCTCCAAGTCTGTTGGTTTTTGCTTTTTAGCGATTGGATGGATGCCAAAAAGTCATCCATCGTTCGAGTAAAGTCACAAGTCCGTAGCACGCTGAGCCAGCAAGGGCTGCGACTACGATTTCGGCCCAAACCATATCAAGGGCCAACTGGCCAAAACTGGTCGAAATTCGAAAGCCCATGCCCACAGTTGGCGATCCAAAAAACTCTGCCACAATCGCGCCAATCAGGGCTAAGGTTGTGGCGATTTTCAGGCCATTGAAAATAAACGGCATCGCCGCAGGCAGGCGCAGCTTGAACAGCGTTGGCCAATAGCCGGCACCGTATGTTCGCATCAAATCGCGTTGCATCGCGGTTGTGTCACGCAAACCAGCAACAGCATTCACAAGGATAGGAAAGAAAACCATCACAGCCACAACAGCCGCTTTTGATTCCCAATCGCTCCCGAACCACTTCACAAAAATGGGTGCTATCCCAACAATAGGAAGGGCCGCCATAAAGCTGCCCACAGGCAAGACGCCGCGCGTTAAAAATTCTGATCTATCCGCAAGGATTGCAACGCCAAATGCAGCCAACCCGCCGATGATGTAACCAGTCAGCGCACCCTTGATGATCGTTTGCACAAAGTCGGCCCATAGGCGCGGTAGCTCTTGTGACATACGGATCATAATGTCGGAGGGACGTGGTAGAAACACAGGGTTGATTTCAAACCCCAAAACAAAAAATTCCCATATAACCAATATCGTCAAACCAAAAATCAATGGGATCGCGATCCGTACACTGCGGACATCCCCGCTCGGTCCATTGGCAAGTCGGACGTTCAACACCCAGCCAGCAGCCCAAAAGGCGAAACCCAAAACAATATAGATCATGCCGGTTTCATCCCCATTTGGCGCAGCGTACCGCGTTCGATCATGCCAATGATGCCTACCAAAGCAGCCGCAGTAATCGCTGCGGCAAACAACGCGGCCCATGACAAGATCGGTTGGCCATATTGATCACCAACCAACATACGTGCGCCAAAGCCCGCCTTGGCACCAGTAGGCAGTTCGGCCACGATTGTACCGATCAGGGAGGCAGAAATGCCAATCTTGAGGGACGCGAAAAGATATGGGGTTGAGGCGGGTAAGCGTAACTTCCAAAAGCCTTGAGAATTGCTGGAATGATAGGTGCGTAACAGATCAAGCTGCATACCTTCCGGGCTGCGTAGCCCTTTGACCATGCCAACGACCACGGGAAAGAAGGACAGATAGGCAGCGATCACGGCCTTGGGCAATATGCCCTGTATCCCTGCGGCCCCCATGACAACGATAATCATTGGCGCAAGAGCAAGGATAGGTATGGTCTGGCTGACAATAGCCCAAGGCATGACAGACCGATCCATCACACGGCTAAAGACAATTCCGACAGCCAGCATAATCCCCAACAACGTGCCAATCGCAAACCCCAGCAACGTCGGTGCCAGTGTCACCCAGCCATGATAGACAAGGCTTCGTTTAGACGTGATTTTCTTGTCGATGACCGTGTCATACAACTCGATCGCGATTTGATGTGGTGACGGCAATCGGGGGCGTATATTCACATAAGTGAGTGGGATCAGGTGGCTATTGCGGACCGCCAAACCAAGGCCTGAAAAGTCTTGGCGCGCGATTGGCGTATCGGGCGAAACAACCAAACCGTCGCGCTGGGCCTGATCAGCCGTCAGATGCATGTTCATCGGGACGACCGCGATGATCCAGATCAGTAAAACTGCTGCAACCACTGTGACGACTGGAAAAAAGGACTTCACAATCAACCCTGCCCATGACCGGCATGCAGGCCGTCGCGTACACGGTTTGCAATGGCAATAAATTCAGCGCTGTCGCGAATGGAAAGCGGACGATCGCGTGGCAGTGGGCTTTCTATTACATCAGAAATTCGCCCAGGGCGCGGACTCATCACAACGATCTTCGTTGAGAGATAGACCGCTTCAGGGATCGAGTGGGTGACAAACGCGATTGTCTTTTCGGTGCGTGCCCAAAGCTGTAAAAGTTGCTCATTCAAGTGATCGCGCACGATTTCGTCCAACGCGCCAAAGGGTTCGTCCATCAAAAGGATGTCGGCATCAAACGCCAATGCGCGTGCAATGCTTGCACGTTGTTGCATTCCCCCAGACAATTGCCACGGAAATTTCTTTTCAAAGCCTTCAAGATCAACCAGATTGAGAACCCGTTTGATACGCTCGCCCATCTCCGCTTTTGAAAAACCCATTATTTCAAGGGGCAGTCGGATGTTTCCGCCAATCGTACGCCAAGGATAAAGACCAGCGGCTTGGAACACATATCCATACGCCCGCGCGCGGCGGGCATCATCAGGCGTCATGCTATTGACCGAAAGCGCTCCGGATGTCGGAGTTTCAAGCCCCGCGATACAACGCAAGAATGTCGTCTTACCACAGCCTGACGGCCCAATGAAGCTAACGAAATCCCCCTTGTTTACCTCAAGATTGACGTCTTTCAGCGCATGAACTGGACCATCGTTGGTCTGGAAGGTCAGGTCTAAGTTTGACGCGCGGATCACCAATGGCGAGAGACCATCGGCATCTTGGGTGGGCGTGATTGATGGGGTCAGGCTCTGCAATTTAGGTCTCTCGTACATTATTCAATTGATCGGTCTTAGGCGGTAAGTATAGCGAACAGTTCGCGTTTCCTGAGTGTGCAGGAATGCGCGGGTTACACCCCGCTGGCCGGAATACCCGTGCGTTTAACAGGGGTGGGCGCGGTCAGTTCTTTCCATGAGGAAAGCGCTTTGTTCGTGGCGGTATTGCCTTCGCGCTTTACGAATTTTCCGTGGCCTTCTTGGGTTCGGACTTCGCCATCAAACACGGCAACCTGACCACG
>JAGSGK010000266.1 GCA_023955215.1 Paracoccaceae bacterium | reverse complement strand
TTGGGTGTCTCCATCAAAGCACGTGAGATTGCTGAAGAAAAAGAAGCCGTTGAACAGTATGGTTCATCTGACTCAGGCGCATCCTTGGGCGATATCCTTGGTGCAGCTTTGAACACCGGCGACGAATAAGCTTAACCGCTTAACGTTTTAAGATTGGGCCCCGCAGGCGACTGCGGGGCCTTTTTGTGTTTTTAGCTAAGGGCGGTGATCCCAATGCCGCATACAACCTTCCGTGATTGTTTCTTAAATGAAAACGGTATCCGGATTTATTCGCGTTAGGTGTTTTGTTCTGAACAATCACACTTATTGGTTGTTGTTAACTTATAGCTATGCGAGTATTTTCATAATTTATGAGTGGGACTATTTATGCTTGGACTTATGATATTGCCGATGCTGTTGGGCGCTGCGTTTCTTTTTGATGATGATGGAAGTGGATCTGAAGATCCAATTGGTCAACCAGACTCAGAAGAACCAGTTCAAACTGATCCAGAAGAGAACGGCGATCTGATCCAGTTCGACCGGGACGACACGCGATACAGTGGATCGGATGCAGCTGTCGAAGTTCGCGGCAATAATCTAGATAACATAATCCGTGCAGGCGGTGGTGACGATACAGTCGTTGCAGAGGGTGGTGATGATCGGGTCTTCGGAGATGCCGGCGATGATACCCTTTACGGTAGAGATGGTGATGATGTGGTCTTTGGCGGCACGGGCGACGATCGCATCTTTCTTGGCATGGGTGATGACGCATCTGGCTCGAGCGGAGAAAATGGACCATCGGATATGTTCGGTGATGACTTCGTTCGCGGCGGTGCTGGTGATGATCAGATTTTTGACAACTTTGGTTCTAACCACTTGATGGGGGATGTTGGCAACGACACCTTGGTCGCTGTCGACGGTAACAACGCTGTGGATCAAAGCATATCCGAAGCTGATTTCGGCACCACGGACACTCTAGACGGTGGCGCCGGCAATGACCTCTTACGTGGCGACGACGGCGATATTCTGATTGGTGGTACAGGCGACGACGACTTCGGCGTCATTGCTAACCTCTCAAGAGATCAAGCCGTCGTTGAGATTAAGGATTTTGCTGTCACCGCTGATGTCTTGTCCGTCTTTAGCAACGCAGCCACGAGCGATGAAGAAATCTCATTTGCTTTCGATGCGGCCAGAGGTGGCGTTATCGCGTCGGTTGCATCCGAAGAGGTGGCAATTCTTGAGGGATTGGTAGCCGATGATATTGCCAATATTACGTCCACGTTTTTCCATTACGACGAAGCCGGTCTTACTGAAGGCTACAGTGAAGTTGAAGGTGGTGTCGTGAACATGCTTGCTGCTCAAACCCCGTACACGGGCACAATTGCTGGCGTCGAGGTTCAAGCCAACGCATTGAACAACACTCTCAACGCCGGTGGCGGCAATGACACTGTTGTCGGCCTTGATGGTGATGATCTGATCTCAGGCGATGCAGGCGACGATGTGCTTTACGGTAACAATGGCGTGGATAGTGTCGCTGGTGGTGATGGGGATGACCAAATATTCCTTGGTGAAGGAGACGATGTGTCCGGTAGCTCCGAGCTGGCAGATGCTTCGCAGATGCTTGGCGACGATGTTATTCGTGGCGGTGCGGGCTTCGATGAAATCGTTGACCACGTGGGCGCAAATCAGCTGTTTGGGGATCAAGGTGCTGATGTACTTGATGCGACAGACGGTATTGTTGCTGCGGATCCAACCGCATCCATTGCTGATTTCGGCACTGCGTATACGCTGAATGGCGGCGCTGGCGCTGACACATTGATCGGTGACGATGGTGATACAATGATTGGTGGAACAGGGACTGATAATTTCACTGCCATTCGTGATTTCACGCGGGTCCAAGCCGCAGTTCAAGTCGTTGATTTTGACGTAAGCGAAGATGTCCTAACCGTTTCACAAAACACACCAACGGACGTGATTGTGTTTACGTTTGATGCTGCACAAAATGGTGTTGTTGCAACCGTTGCAGGGCAAGCAGTGGCAGTTCTACAGGGATTAGATGCCGCAGATATACCGAACATCTGGGCTGCATTTGTGCCTGATGCTTAACCCCCGTCGCAGCAGTACTTGTACCGGCTGTGACAACGACGGTTCCAGCGTTACAAGATCTCTAGTTTTGCAATTTCTTGGGCTGAAGTAGCGTGTTAGCGGCGAATCATAGGTCCAGTTGCTGAAGTTTCAGGCAAAACTTTGCCAACTGGGCCAAATCGCTCGACGAAATAGGGTCGAAAGACCCAAAGATACGTACGAAAGTCATGTTTTCCGAAGTGATGTCTATTCAGTTTTCGATAAACGTGCCTATAATCATCTGAATAGCATTCAATACCCCGGGGGGATATCTAATGATCCGATCTGAACTGATACAGAAAATTGCGGACGAAAACCCACATCTTTACCAACGTGATGTTGAACGCATCGTGAATACGATCTTTGATGAAGTCACATCAGCGATGTCGCGCGGTGATCGTGTCGAACTTCGTGGCTTTGGTGCATTTTCGGTTAAACAACGCGACGCGCGTGTAGGCCGTAACCCTCGTACTGGCGAAACTGTTAGTGTCGAAGAGAAACACGTCCCGTTTTTCAAGACAGGTAAATTGCTTCGTGATCGCCTGAACGGGAACGCCTAAAAAATGCGCTATATTCGTTACGCCTGTATCGCGACCTTTGCGGTTGCGTTGATCGCTGTTGCTTTGGCCAACCGCACTGTTGTCACCCTCAAGGTATTGCCTGATGAGATTGCCGGTCTGTTTGCTGTAAACCCATCCATCAACATACCGCTTTTTGTCGTGATTTTCGGTGGGATCATTGTTGGTCTTTTGGTTGGTTTTGTTTGGGAATGGTTCCGTGAGCATGCAATGCGCGCTGAAGCATCGAAATCAAGCCGCAACGTGCGCCGCCTTGAGCGCGAAATTGCACGTATGAAAGGCCAAAGCGCTGATAGCCAAGACGATGTTTTGGCCTTGTTAGACAAAGCCAGCTGATCTGAATGTCTAAATCTGTAGCGGTAAAAATCTGCGGTTTGACGCAGTCAAGCGAGGTGCACGCGGTTGCACAGGCTGGTGCGACCTATTGTGGCTTTGTCTTTTTCCCTAAATCACCACGCAACGTGTCCTTTGAACAGGCCGCCGCAATGGCCATTGAGGCCCCCGTTGGTCTGGGCAAGGTTGCATTGACGGTGAATGCTGACAATGCGTTCCTAGATGCGCTGACTGCACAAGTGCCCCTAGATATGCTGCAGTTACACGGTTCTGAAACGCCAGAGCGGGTTTTGGAAGTCAAAGCCCGTTATGGTCTGCCGGTTATGAAAGCAGTTGGCGTTTCCAGTGAAGTTGATCTACCGGCTCTTGACGCTTATCAGCAGGTTGCAGATCAAATTCTTGTGGATGCGAAGCCACCTGAAAATGGCGATCTGCCTGGTGGCAATGGGCTTACGTTTGATTGGCGTCTGGTCGCCGGTCGTCGGTGGATCGTGCCATGGATGTTGGCAGGTGGTTTGACGCCAGAAAATGCTGCCGAAGCGATCAGAATGACGGGAACCCGTCAGTTGGATCTCAGCTCTGGCGTAGAAAGCGCGCCAGGTGTCAAAGATGCCGCGATGATCCGCGCGTTTATGGACGCGTCCCAAGGGGTTTCCAAGATCCCAACCTTATAATTTAAACACGGGATTGGGGGTGCGGTGCGGTGTCCGCTTTACGCGTCCCAATCCATAAGCTACATCCGAATGAAGCGAAGTGGAGCACTCAGATGAACGACCTTTTCAATTCTTTTATGACTGGACCTGATGAGCAGGGACGGTTTGGTGATTTCGGCGGACGTTTCGTCTCTGAGACCTTGATGCCATTGATCCTTAGCCTTGAGGAAGAATACGAAAAGGCGAAAACGGACGACAGTTTTTGGTCAGAGATGGATTTTCTGTGGAAGCACTATGTTGGTCGTCCAAGCCCACTTTATCATGCTGAACGCCTGACTGAACATCTTGGCGGTGCCAAAGTCTACATGAAGCGCGACGAGCTGAACCACACTGGCGCGCACAAGATTAACAACGTGCTGGGCCAGATCATTCTGGCACGCCGCATGGGCAAAAAGCGCATTATCGCTGAAACGGGCGCTGGACAGCACGGCGTCGCAACGGCGACAGTCTGTGCAAAATTTGGCCTACAGTGCGTGGTCTATATGGGCGCGCATGATGTTGAGCGTCAGGCACCAAACGTATTCCGT
>JAGSGK010000023.1 GCA_023955215.1 Paracoccaceae bacterium | reverse complement strand
TACGCACCAATGCGTTGTAGCGTGGTGCAAGCTGACCTTCGGCCGCATCCATGTCGCTAAGGTATAGCGCCTCAGACATCACAAGCCCCAAGACACGGTCGCCTAGGAACTCCATACGTTGGTTGTCGCTGCGCGTATTGGACGACATCGATGAATGCGTAACAGCACGCGATAAAAGAGCTGTGTCTTTAAACGCATGGCCAATACGAACCTCAAAGGCTTTTAGTTCAGCACTCAGCTTCATAGCGAGTCACCCAACGTTATCGGCCCATATGCGTTCATTCGTATCAATTTACACCCTTAAAGAAGCGATCACTACGCCAAGTCCAGAAATACAACATTGAGCTGCCAGCTGACGAAAACATGATTCGATCTGCGCGGCCAATTAAGTTTTCATAAGGCACAAATCCAACACCACCACCAAGCTGGGCAAACCGGCTATCGGTTGAGTTATCGCGATTATCGCCCATGAAGAAATAGTGGGCTTCAGGGACTAGGAAAATACCCGTGTTGTCTTGGCCTTGGTTCGCGATATTCAAAACGACATGCTGTGATCCATCGGGGAATGTCTCAGTCCAGCGCGATTTCTCACAAACTGCACCTTCGCCAACAGGACCATTTTCGCATCTTGGCTCAAGACGGTGTGGCCCCTGTGGGCCTTTAACTTCTGTGAACGTTCCTGCAGGTGTTTGTGGAACGGCAACGTCGTTCAAGTGTAGAATCCCATCTTTGACCTGCACTTTGTCACCGGGCAATCCAACCAGACGCTTGATGTAATCGGTCCCATTAACAGGATGGCGGAACACAACAACATCGCCACGCTCAGGATCGCCGGCCCAGAAACGACCGTTGTCGCCATCAAACGCGCCACAGATTTTCTGTGCGTCTAGGTTAATGCCAAAACGATCAAGGCGAATGCTGGGACAGGACGCGTATGAATAGCCATAAGCCATCTTGTTCACGAATAGGAAATCACCAATCAAAAGCGTTTCTTTCATCGAACCTGACGGGATCCAGAAAGGTTGGAAAAATAGAGTGCGGAAAACACCTGCAATAAGCAACGCATAGACCACGGTCTTAATAGACTCGATGATCTGATTTCCTTCTTTTTTAGCCTGAGCCATCTTTAAGTCATCCCTACTCGGTTGGTTGAAGGGTACATGCGACCCCCACGCCATCAAGTCAAGCTATGGGACGTGCTTCGATAACGACAAATGCTTGTGCCCAAGGGTGATCATCCGTCAAAGTAACGTGAATTACAGCCTCATGGCCCTCAGGCGTCATGGCCGCTAATCGTTCAGCAGCCCACCCTGTCACTGCCATTGTTGGCTGGCCTGTCTTCAAATTGGTAACGGACATATCCCGCCAAGCAATACCCATGCTCAATCCAGTGCCTAATGCCTTTGAACATGCCTCTTTTGCAGCCCAACGCTTAGCGTAAGTGCCAGCCACATCTTTGCGCCGTTCGGCCTTGGCCTGCTCAACTTCGGTAAACACCCGATTGCGAAATCGATCACCAAACCTATTGAGCGTGCCTTGGATGCGCTCAATATTAGCTAGATCGGTTCCGATTCCCAGGATCATGCAAAGTTCCCGGCACGGGCTTCGTCCATCAAGCGGCGCATTTCAGCCATCGCTGGCTGCAATCCGCGAAAGATAGCTTCGCCAATCAGGAAGTGACCGATGTTCAGCTCCATAACCTCTGGAAAGGCAGCAACCGGTTTGACAGTTTCATATGTAAGCCCGTGGCCAACATGAACTTCCAGCCCCAAAGAATGCGCATAGGTGCTCATCTCACGTAGGCTGTTCAATTCGCGATCACGATCATCCAAACGATTTTCGTGATGTGAATCGCAATATGCACCCGAATGAAGTTCAATAACCTGCGCACCGATACGATGGGCCGCATCAATTTGGCGAACGTCCGCTGCAATAAAGATAGAGACGCGGCATCCTGCATCACGCAAAGGCGCAATATAATGAGCCAACCGGTTCTCTTCACGGGCAACTTCTAAGCCACCTTCAGTGGTACGTTCCTCTCGTTTTTCAGGAACAATACATACCGCGTGGGGTTTATGACGAAGCGCAATTTGTTGCATCTCTTCCGTCGCGGCCATCTCAAAGTTCAATGGCACGGTTAGTATATCCATCAGGCCTTCAATATCGGCATCCGAAATATGGCGACGATCCTCACGCAAGTGCGCCGTGATCCCATCAGCACCAGCATCCTGAGCAACGCGTGCAGCACGTAATGGATCAGGAGTGTCACCACCACGCGCATTGCGGACCGTCGCAACATGATCGATGTTCACGCCCAAACGTAGTTTTTCAGATGTTGTCATTGGATGCCTCAGATTTCGATTTAGCTTGTGCCTACAGGGATACAATCACGAACGAATATTAGTACACATTAGAATTGTATCAACACGCGATAACTTATTGATCGTCACCAGTATCTGCTTTGCGTTTCGCATCCGCTTTCGCGCTTGCCTTGGCCTTTAGTGCCTCGAATTTCGCCTTGATAAGACCCTTACGACGATGCTGGTACGCACGGATCAGCGGAACACTGATATAATAGCAGATGGTTCCAAACACGATGCCAGGGACTATCCCCCCAACCATATAGGGGTAAAAAATCTCGGCATAAAAGACAGAGATACCATGCCAATCCGTTGGGTTGCCCATCCAAACAGCCTTGAGGTTATAGACTAAGTCAGCACCGGCATCCGCGAATTTCCCACCGAAGGAACGATGCGCATCCACTTCCATTTCTGTACCCAACAGCCAGTGGCCGGTTTGCAATGACATAACCGCAATGGGGACATAAGTTAGCGGATTGCCAAAGAAGGTACCCATCAAAGACGCCAACATGTTCCCACGCATCAGCTTTGCCATCAAAACTGCGACCAAAAAATGCATCGTATAAAACGGAGTAAACGCTGCAAACACGCCGGCCCAAATGCCACGCGCAATCCGCTCTGGACTGTCAGGAAGGCGGCGCAGGCGGTGACGCACATAATGAAACGCACGTGTCCAACCGCCACGCGGCCAAAGAAACTCGACCGCCGCACGCACATATGTCTTAGGATCGCGGCGTCTAAAAATCACCAGCATTGTCCTCTACGGGTCATCCCGATGGCGCAGAATTGGCATCAGGTAGGTCTATGTTTCTATATCGCTCAATTGCAGCGACTTCGTCTTGAGCATTTAGTGCACCCATAAGTGTATGCAAATGCTGTACATCCCGTAAATCGACATCAATCAGCAAAAGGAAGTAGTCAGGCTTACGATCCAAGAATTGCAAGTCAGAGATATTGGCTCCGGTCTCGCCTATCAAGGAGCAAACCCGACCTAAAACGCCTGCGCCGTTACCAATCGTCATGCGAAGGGTAGCGGTGTACACCGCCGCATGGCTTCCGTCATGCCAACGCAGATCCAACCAATCATCCGCGCGATCCTCTAGCATGATCAATTGTTCACAGTCGATCGTGTGAACAACGACCCCACGCCCTCGCATACTGATGCCAACAATACGCTCGTCGGGAAGGGGCTGACAGCAGGTTGCACGTTCAAATGATTGCCCCGCTTTAAGGCCAATAACGGCACGGCTTGCATCAACCGGTGCACCCTTTTGGGGGATCAACTCAGGATAAATCGCTTGAACAACCTGTCGTCCGGTCAATTCTGCACTGCCCAAACGCGCAAGAACCTCGTCCGAATCTTTCAAACGTAAAACAACTGCAGCAGTTTCCAACGCTTTCTCTGTCGATTTCTGACCAACATGCGCAAAGGCTGATCTCGCCAGTTCGCGCCCAAGCTTGATAAAGCTCTCGCGATCGGCCTCACGCAATGATCTGCGAATGGCTGTTTTTGCCTTACCCGTTGTTGCAATTTCCAACCACGTCGTTTGAGGCGATTGACCTTCCGCCGTGATGATTTCTACAGATTGTCCGTTCTTCACACGTGTCCACAATGGCACACGCATGCCATCAATCTTAGACCCCACACAGGCGTTGCCGATCCGTGTGTGGATCGCATAGGCAAAATCGATAGGCGTTGCACCGCGTGGCAATTTGACCACTTCGCCCTTTGGCGTGAAGCAAAACACCTGATCCGAATACATCTCAAGTTTGACAGCTTCCAAGAAATCTTCGTGGTCATCTTCGCCGTCAAATTGTTCGGTTAGTTGCGAAATCCACTTCGCGGGGTCTACCGCGAACGGATTTTGTGAGCGTACACCGTCTTTGTAGGACCAGTGCGCAGCAACACCCGTTTCTGCCACATCGTGCATCTGACGAGTGCGGATTTGCACCTCAACTCGTTTACCGTCACGACCGGAAACGGTTGTGTGAATTGAGCGATACCCGTTGGTTTTCGGCTGACTGATATAATCCTTGAAGCGGCCAGGCACTGCACTCCACCGCTGGTGGATAGCACCCAAGGTACGGTAACTATCTTCCTCGCTATGCGTCACAATGCGGAAACCATAAATATCACTAAGACGGCTAAAGGACTGATCCTTTTCCTGCATTTTACGCCAAATAGAATAAGGTTTCTTCGCGCGGCCAAAAATCTCGGCATCAATGTCCGCTTTTTCTAGCTCCATCTGCATATCGCCGGCGATGCGCTCAATCACATCCCCAGTCTCACGCTGAAGACTTACAAAACGGCGCATGATGCTGGAGCGACCTTCCGGGTTCAGCACCCGAAACGCCAAGTCTTCTAGCTCTTCACGCATCCACTGCATGCCCATGCGACCAGCCAGTGGCGCAAAGATATCCATCGTCTCGCGGGCTTTTTGAACCTGCTTTTCGGGGAGCATCGATTTGATGGTGCGCATATTGTGAAGCCGATCAGCCAACTTAACCAGAATAACGCGCATGTCCTTAGACATCGCCATAAACAGCTTGCGAAAATTCTCGGCCTGTTTGGTTTCCGAACTGTTCAGCTGAAGATTGGTTAACTTCGTGACACCATCAACCAGTTTCGCCACCTCTTCACCAAACAACTCAGAAACCGAAGCGTATGAGGCTTTGGTGTCTTCAATCGTGTCATGCAAAAGGGCCGTGATGATTGTTCCATCATCTAACTGCTGTTCAGTTAAAATCGCGGCAACCGCGACAGGATGGCTAAAGTAAGGTTCACCCGAATGACGGAACTGGCCGTCATGCATCTCTCCGCCATATTCAAAGGCGGAGCGGATAAGCGCTTCATTGGTTTTGGGATTGTAGTTGCGGACCAGCGCGATCAGATCGTCGGCAGATATCATTTGGTCCGCATCCTAGCGTTTGGCCTTAGCTTTGGCCTTGTGCAGCCATCAATTGGCGAAGCAACATTTCTTCGTTCATGCTGTCTTCTTCTGGCTTGTCTTGCTCAGCGCCCATCAACAAAGCCATCGCATCTTCTTCAGCCTCATCGACTTCGATTTGCGTCTGGTTGCTTTCGATCATACGCTCACGCAAATCATCAGCGCTCTGTGTTTCTTCAGCAATTTCGCGCAAAGATACAACAGGGTTTTTGTCATTGTCGCGATCAACGGTGATTGCTGAACCGGCGGAAATTTCGCGCGCACGATGGGATGCTAGCATCACCAGATCGAAACGGTTCGGAACCTTGTCTACACAGTCTTCTACGGTAACGCGGGCCATGGCCAAGCTCCAAAATTTGGTAAGTGTTGAGGGCTGGTATTTATTGCCCTTTTGCTAAGTTTACAAGCGTCTATTGCTGCGCATTTAAAGGTATTACAGCGACTTTTTCAACTGCAGGCAACGCATCTAGCATTTCTGACACGTTTTTACCCAAGACAGGATGCATCCAATCGGGTGCAATATCCATCAACGGAATCAAAACGAATGCACGATCCTGCACGCGCGGGTGCGGGATTATCAGTTCCGTGGGCGCTGTGGTTTTTTGTATCTCAATATCCAAATTGCGCCACTGATCGTGTATTGCCAAACTTGGAGACACAACATCTTCGTTTGCGATCAGATCAAGATCTAACGTCCGCTGCCCCCAGCGCTGGACACGCTCCCGTCCAAACTGCGCCTCGACGGCGTGCAGGTGTTCAAGGGTTTCCTCAGGCGACCACGGCACCTCAATCAAAACAGCCGCATTGATATAGTCAGGGCCAGCACCCACCGGAAAACATGGCGTTTGATAAAATTTACTAATTTTGCGAATCATCGCGCCACGATTTTCGATGGCTGAAATCGCCTCTCGAACGATGACGTCGGGTCGCCCTTCAACCGCGCGTTGGTTACTTCCAACTGCAACTATCATTAGTGAATTACTTTTAAGCAATTTTCCGCCCTTTTCTACAGACTGCCATCTTGCTTGATTAGACAAAACCCCTATTTTCGCCGTTGGACACCGCAGTATTTATTTTCACTCACGGAATTGTTGGCGGTGTTCTTCGGAAAGGTACTCTGATGTTTTACAAAGACGAACGGCTTGCGCTGTTCATCGATGGTTCGAATTTATATGCCGCGGCTAAGGCACTGGGTTTCGACATCGACTATAAACTTTTACGTAAAGAGTTCATGCGTCGCGGAAAATTGCTGCGTGCATTTTATTATACTGCACTTTTAGAAAACGATGAATATTCGCCAATCCGCCCCTTGGTCGATTGGCTGAACTACAACGGATTTACGATGGTCACTAAACCGGCCAAAGAATACACCGACAGTATGGGTCGGCGTAAGATCAAAGGTAACATGGATATCGAACTTGCTGTCGATGCCATGGAACTTGCCCCTCACGTCGATCACATCGTTATATTCTCAGGTGATGGCGATTTCCGCCCATTGATTGAGAGCATTCAACGTCAAGGCGTTCGGGTGTCCGTGGTTTCCACTATCCGAAGCCACCCACCGATGATTTCAGATGATTTACGCCGTCAGGCAGACAACTTCATCGAGTTGGATGAACTAAAAGACGTTCTTGGGCGTCCACACCGTGAATTCCCGATTGAAAAGCCAGAAGCTCCTGCTTCGCAAGACTAACGCTGATCGCCAGTTTAACTGGCGATCACACCTCACCCAATCACAATCTACTGCTGCGCCATTTAGCGGGGTGGACCTTGGGCACTCGCGATATTAACTCTGTCATAACAGTTGATGGAGAACCCCATGCCAAACACCCCCTTAACGCTTTACCTGGCCGCGCCACGTGGCTTTTGCGCTGGTGTAGATCGCGCGATCAAAATCGTTGAAATGGCAATCGATAAATGGGGGGCTCCCGTTTATGTGCGCCACGAAATTGTTCACAATAAATTCGTTGTGGATGGTCTTCGTGACAAAGGGGCGATCTTTGTAGAAGAATTAGACGAGTGCCCTGATGACCGTCCCGTCATCTTCTCAGCACACGGTGTTCCAAAATCTGTGCCCAATGCAGCACAAGCACGCCAAATGGTGTTTGTCGATGCAACCTGTCCGCTGGTCAGCAAAGTTCACATCGAAGCACAGCGCCATTCCGATCAAGGTCTACAAATGATCATGATCGGTCACGAAGGGCATCCAGAAACCGTAGGCTCAATGGGCCAACTACCCGACGGCGAAGTTTTGTTGGTCGAAACACCCGACGATGTCGCCCACGTAACGGTCCGTAACCCCGACCAACTAGCCTACGTGACACAGACAACGCTTAGCGTTGATGACACGGCAGACATAGTTGCGGCTCTCAAAGACCGGTTTCCTAAAATCGTTGGGCCGCACAAAGAAGACATCTGCTACGCAACGACCAACCGCCAAGAAGCCGTAAAAGCAATGGCCCCAAAGTGTGACGCCATTCTTGTTGTTGGTGCACCGAATTCTTCAAATTCAAAGCGCCTTGTTGAAGTTGGCGCACGTGCGGGATGCAACTATGCACAACTCGTTCAACGCGCAGCTGATATCGATTGGCGAAGCCTTGAGGGTATCAAATCAATCGGGATCACAGCGGGTGCCTCTGCCCCCGAAGTTCTTATCAACGAAGTCATCGACGCTTTCAAATCCCGTTATGATGTGACCGAAGAGCTGGTCGAAACAGCCGTCGAAAACGTCGAGTTCAAAGTTCCGCGCGTCTTGCGTGAAGTCGGATGATGCAATGAGCGATAAAGAAACCATCGGAGTCTATGCTGCTCAGGCTGAGAAATATGCAGCCATCACTGACGGCGACAAAATCAACGATGCGATCCTTTCAAGTTTCATTTCGGACTTGCCCGCAACTGGTCATGTTCTTGACCTAGGATGCGGCCCCGGTACCTCAGCGGGCATAATCGCCAAAGCAGGTTTTCAGGTCACCGCCACAGACGCCGTTCCTGAAATGATTGCACTCGCGTCCAAACACGCCGGTGTTGATGCGCGGTGTGAAACGTTTGATTATATCGATGGTGAAAATATCTATGATGGCATCTGGGCAAACTTTAGCCTGCTGCACGCGACCAAGGCAGATATGCCGCGACATCTTTCCGCCCTTGCTAAAGCACTGAAACCCGGTGGCCAGTTCCACATCGGACTGAAAGAGGGCACAGGTGAAAAACGCGACGTGATCGGGCGCCATTACAGCTACTATAGCTTAGAAGAATTGACCGGTCTGTTAAGCGCTGTAGGCCTAACCGTCTCACAACATTCAAAAGGCAGCGCAATTGGGCTGGACGGCACCATGGCACCTTGGATATGCGTGCGGGCATATGACTAATTTAATCGCATACACAGACGGCGCATGTAGCGGCAATCCGGGTCCAGGTGGCTGGGGTGCATTGTTGCAGGCAAAAGACGGCGCAACAGTTGTCAAAGAACGTGAGTTGAAGGGCGGCGAACCCGCAACAACCAACAACCGCATGGAGCTTTTGGCAGCTATCAACGCGCTGGAATCTCTGACACGCCGTACTGAGATCACAATCGTGACCGACAGCAACTATGTCAAAAATGGCATCACCAGCTGGATTTTTGGTTGGAAGAAAAACGGCTGGAAAAACGCAGCTAAGAAGCCTGTGGCGAATGCTGAACTTTGGCAACGTTTGGATGCAGTGAACTCACAACACGATGTCACGTGGAAATGGGTTAAGGGCCACGCTGGTCATCCAGAAAATGAACGCGCTGATCAGCTGGCGAATGCTGGCATGGCCCCGTTCAAACAAAAGAAATAAGCGGTCTTATTTGCGCCAATGTGTTGGGATAATCACCAGCGCACCGATTGAAGACAAAATAGCGTTCAAACCAGCGCTGCCAAAACCAATCCCAAACATCAATCGCACAAAGTAAAATAGAAACGCACCACCCACGCAAATGATGATGGATTGAAGAATTCCATTGTGGGTAAAATTGCTTTTCTCAGCAAGATATCCAACGATCCCTGCAATCACGACTGTGCCTATCATTGTAGGAAACATGGTTCTTCTCCGCTATAGTTGCGTGCCAGCCGCAATTGGCCAGCCGTTCTGGAACTGCCCAGCATCTTGCGCACTTTTACCTGCACGCTGCAAGTGTGTCAGTCTAATCGCACCGTTGCCACACGCAATTGTCAAAGCGTCATCCAAGACTGCACCAGCATTCCCATTCTGATCAACCAAAGTAGAGCCAAGAACCTTAATACGTGTTCCATCCATCTCAAACCATGCGCCGGGGAACGGTGATAGACCACGGATCAACCGATCAACTTCAACGGCTGATTTGGTCCAATCAATCGCAGCTTCTGCTTTGTCTATTTTGGCCGCGTAGGTGACCCTCTCTTCGGGTTGTTCCTGCGGTGTGAGCTGATCCAAATTTGCCAACGTCTCTACAATCGCATCCGCACCCAGCACGCTAAGGCGCTCATGTAACTGCAATGTCGTTTCCGTTTCACCGATCGAAATTGCATGACGGCTTAAAACTGGACCTGTGTCCAATCCTGCCTCCATCTGCATAATGCAGACACCCGTTTCAGCATCACCAGCCATAATGGCGCGGTGAATTGGTGCCGCCCCACGCCAACGCGGCAAAAGGCTTGCGTGAATATTCAGACACCCGTTTTTGGGCGCATACAAAATAGATTGGGGCAGGATCAAACCATATGCCACGACAACTGCGACATCTGCTTCCAGCGCTACAAAATCGGCAAGGGCCTCTTCGGTGCGAACGCTTTGGGGATAGCGAACCATCAAACCAAGCGCCTCGGCCTTAGATTGAACTGGACTTGGGCGATCTTTCTTACCACGGCCTGCAGGGCGCGGTGGCTGGGAATAGACTGCAACGATCTCGTGACCTGCATCAACTAGCGCTTCAAGCACCGGAACCGAAAAATCCGGTGTTCCCATAAAGACTATACGCATTATTCCCTCGCAGTGGCATGCCTTTGGCACACCCAAAAAAATTATGTTTTACGTGCTTTACGCAGCAACATATCGCGTTTCACACGGCCAAGATTGTCAAAATACATTTTGCCCTGCAGATGATCGATTTGGTGCTGAACGCTCGTCGCTTCAAGCCCTGTAAAATCACCACGCGTTATTACGCCATCTTCATTCAGAAACCGAACGCTTACATTCTTAGGCCGCTTAATAATCGCAGAAACACCTGGCAAATTGGGGCTGGCTTCATCGTGAGTGTTCATTTCTTCCGACGCTGACAGGATAGTTGGGTTTGCCAACAGTATCCGCCGTTTGCGATCCGGCGACGCATCCACAACGGCCAGCTGCATCATGACGCCGATTTGCGGCGCGGCCAATCCGACACCGGGCATCGCATCCATCGTCTCAACCATATCCGCCCAGATCAAACGAATCTCATCTGTAATTTCGGAAACTTCCGGCACGGCTGTGCGCAACCGCTTGTCTGGCCAACTGACAAACGGGCGAACCGTCATTGCGCCGCCTCGTACTGCGCAATCAAAGCCGCGCGCGTGTCAGCTTCCAAATGATCAAATGTCACAATCCCATCAAGATGGTCGATTTCATGCTGCACACAGGCCGCACCGAACCCGTCAAAGGATTGAACATAACGACCACCCTCAAGGGAAGACCAAACCATCTGAACCTGCGACGGGCGGTTAACTTCGGCCAATACGCCCGGAATAGACAGACAGCCCTCTTCCAAAACAGCGCGTTCTTCGCCGATTTCTTGTAACATTGGATTGATGCAAACCAACGGATCCGACTTGCCTTCTTTCCAACCGATATCCATCACAAATAGACGGTGTAATGAACCAACCTGAGACGCGGCTAAACCACGACCCTTAGCAGCATACATGGTGTCCAACATATCTTGGGCCAAGGTGCGAATTTCTTGGGTGATTTCCTCAACCTGAACACAGGTCTCAGTCAGTCGCGCATCTGGCCAAAGGACGATATCTAGGACGCTCATCCCCGATCAGCCCCGCGCCAATTCGCGCTTTAGCTTCACCATTTTACGGGTGATCATCTGGCGGCGAAGGGGTTTGATGTGGTCGATGAACAACTTGCCCTCGAGGTGATCAATTTCATGCTGAACACAGGTGGCCCATAAGCCATCCATCTCTTCGTTTTGTTCGTTCCCATCACGATCCATCCAGCGCACTTGCACTGTTTTAGGTCGGGTAACATCCGCAAACAAATCGGGGATAGACAAACACCCCTCTTCATAGACGTTCTTTTCATCCGAGGATGCGATAATTTCCGGATTGAACATGATCAAAGGACGGGCCGTTTCACCCTCTTCTTTGACGCAGTCCAAAACAATCAAACGGTGCAAAATACCGACCTGTGGCGCAGCCAATCCAACGCCAGGGGCATCATACATGGTTTGCAACATATCATCGGCAAGCGTGCGCAATTCATCTGTCAAATCTGGCACATCAGCGCAGACTTTTTTCAGGCGGGGGTCGGGGTGCAATAAAATAGGACGTATCATGGCAGTGATGTAGGACAATGTGCCGTCCCGCGCAACGCCTCTTGCAACCCTGCCATATCCCGTTAGCTTGGCAAAAACCCAGCAAGATAGTAGAGACACCCCCATGAGCTTTGACGATATCATCGACCGCCGCGGCAGCCATTGTGTAAAATGGGACATGATGGAAGAAATCTATGGCGTCCCAACGGACACCGGTCTTGCTATGTGGGTCGCTGATATGGACTTCCGTCCGCCCCAATGCGTTTTGGATGCAGTTCAAGGACAAGTTGATCACGGGGTGATGGGCTATTTTGGGGACGATTCCAAATACAAGGAATCCATCAACTGGTGGATGGAAACGCGCCACAACTGGAAAGTTGATCCGTCATGGATCTTTACGACCCACGGCTTGGTCAACGGAACGGCAATGTGTGTCGATGCGTTTACATCTGCAGGCGACGGCGTTGTCTTGTTCACGCCAGTCTACCACGCATTTGCGAAGGTTATTAACGCCGCAGGTCGTAAGGTTGTTGAATGCGAGCTGACCAATAACAATGGCCGCTTTGAAATGGATTTTGACGCATATGATGCGCAAATGACGGGTTCAGAAAAGATGGTGATCCTATGCTCACCGCACAATCCAGGCGGACGCGTTTGGTCCAGGTCAGAGTTGCAAGGCGTTGCAGATTTCGCAAAGCGTCACGATTTGATCCTTGTGTCTGATGAAATTCACCACGATCTGGTCATGCCGGGCAGCACACATATTCCAATGACCCACATTGACGATATCACTGATCGTTTGGTGATGATGACGGCCACAACGAAGACCTTCAACATCGCCGGTTCACACTCTGGCAACGTTATAATCGAAGACCCTGATTTGCGCGCCAAATTCGCGGGACGTATGGCTGCGTTGGGCTTGTCGGCCAACTCATTTGGTCTGTTCATGGCTACAGCCGCTTATTCACCTGAAGGTGCTACGTGGGTTGATGGGTTGGTTGAATACCTTGATGGAAATCGCAAACTCTTTGATGCGGGCGTGAATGCCATTCCCGGCCTTGCCTCAATGAATTTAGAGGCAACATATCTGTCTTGGGTGGATTTCGACGGCACAGGAATGAGCCGCGAGGACTTCACCAAACGCGTTGAAAAAGACGCGCAGATTGCTGTGAACCACGGACCAACATTTGGCACAGGTGGTGATACGTTCCTGCGCTTCAACATCGCGACACCACGTTCACGCGTTCAAGAAGCCGTTGATCGTTTGGCGAAAGCCTTTGGCGACCTTCAGTAAAACGAACAAAGGCGCGGTTTCAACCGCGCCTTAACTTAACTCAATATTTCTAACCGATTGGGCGTTGGCTTAGCTAGCGCGGCCCAGCAATGCGATTGGCGCATCTGGATCACGCACAAAGTCGATAGCCGGCTGTTCGGACACCGCAGTCAAGCGTTTGAATTCAAATAGCATCTCGTCCTCATCCCGCTCGTTCGCAATGATCAGACATTGGAACAAGTGGATCGCACCATCATATAAGTCAACCAATCCACGCAATTGTGGGGCTGTTTCCGCATCGATAGAAAACCCAGTCTTCCACATACGCAGCACTTTATAGGTCTTGTCATCAACAGAGATGCGCAAACGCGACGCCTTTTTCATCCGCGCCAATCGGGCACGGTCTAGACCTGCCTGAACTTCTTTTGGAACAAATGTTGTCATCCGACTTCCCCTATTTGAGTAACGTAACAATGACCTATGCATTAGCAGCTGCAAGTTAAATCTTTGTAACAGACTTAAGATATCGCTTCACCGCTCAAAAGACATGTGCGCCAGCGCAGAACCCATGAGCGCGAAAATCACTATCCACAGGGCACACAACCATTTAGCCCTAAATTAACAATATTTGGAGTGGTTTAATGGGATTATTGGTTGACGGCGTTTGGCACGACACTTGGTACGACACCAAATCGGCTGGCGGCAAATTTGAACGCTCACAGGCGAAATTCCGCAACTGGATTACCGCCGATGGATCAGCAGGCCCATCAGGTATCAGCGGGTTCAAGGCAGAAACAGGCCGCTACCACATGTATGTCAGTGATGCATGCCCATGGGCACACCGCGCACTGATCTTCCGCCAGATCAAAGACCTCAGCGACCACATCACTATCTCAACTGTTCACCCCGACATGTTGTCAGATGGTTGGTCCTTTGAAAAAGACGAATACGGTGCGACTGGGGACACCTTGTTTGATCTGCAATTTGCCCGTGACATCTACACCCGCGCAGACGCGACGTTTTCTGGCCGCGTTACCGTGCCAATCCTTTGGGACAAACAGCAGAACAAGATTGTTAGTAACGAAAGTTCCGAAATTATCCGGATGTTCAACACCGCGTTCAACGACGTGACAGGCAACACCGTTGATCTGTGGCCCCAGCACATGCATAACGACATCGAAGTTGTGAATGCACGGATCTACGATACGCTAAACAATGGCGTCTACCGCTGCGGGTTCGCCACATCACAGGCAGCTTACGACGAGGCCGTGCATCCGTTGTTCGACACATTAGACTGGATCGAAGATCGCCTAAGCACAAAACGCTATTTGCTTGGGGATCGCCTGACAGAAGCAGATTGGCGGTTGTTCACGACCCTAATCCGCTTTGACGCCGTTTATCATCTGCACTTTAAGTGTAACAAAAAACGTATCGTAGATTACCCCAATCTATGGGCCTACACCCGTGAGCTTTATCAAGTTGAGGGCGTCGCAGAAACCGTCAACATGGACCATATCGTGCGCCACTATCATTACAGCCACGAAAACATAAACCCAAACCGGATCATCCCCATCAATCCAACGCTAGACCTAATGGCCCCACACGGCCGCGGATAGCGCTGCGCATCAACGGTTTTTGTTGCCCAAAACCCTAACATCTATGCGACAGAAACCGGAATTGACGAACTTTGGGAAACTCACTTGATAATGATAGGGTTTTCACTTCTTTTAGATTAAACAACGGCGAAACATGTTGTTCTAATTGACTGTGAAAGAGCTCAATCTTGACCAAAAAGAGTAACGATCACGGTGGTGGACTAGACGGTGCTGCACGCCAATACGGCGGCAACCGCACCGATTGGATTGATCTATCGACTGGGATCAATCCCCTGCCCTATGGCGTATCTGGAATTCAACCTGACGCATGGACCGCACTACCCGATCAAACCGCCGCAACCAACCTCACAGATGCAGCGCGTGCATTTTGGAATGTACCTGACACAGCTGCAATTCTGGCCGCCCCAGGTGCATCTTCCCTCATAGCAAACATGCCACGACTTGCCCCAACAGCATCAGTTGATATCGCGGGCCCAACGTATAACGAACACGCCAGCGCGTTTGAATTGGCGGGTTGGAAAACGGATGGCGCAGCTGCTGCGCAAGTCGTTGTTCATCCCAACAACCCTGATGGCCGCATCTGGTCGATTGATCAGATCAAAGCACCGTTGCGGATTATCGACGAAAGCTTTTGCGATGTAATGCCTCTGCAGTCGTTGATCCAACACGCTGCTGAACCCGGCACAGTTGTATTGAAAAGCTTTGGTAAATTCTGGGGCCTTGCAGGGCTGCGCCTTGGCTTTGCCATTGGCGAACCGGCGTTGATTGAACAACTGAAAACCATGTTAGGCCCATGGCCCGTCTCCGGTCCGGCATTAGCAATTGGCGCGCAGGCACTCAGGGATCACGATTGGGCCAACCAAACACGCATGCGCCTAGAAAAAGATGCCGCGAAACTTGACCAACTTATGACTGCAAAGGGTGCCACCGTTGTTGGCGGCACAACCTTGTTTAGGTTGTATGATGTAGGGGACGCAGCAGAATGGCAGGACCGTCTCGCCCAATCCCAAATCTGGTCGCGCATTTTTCCCTACAGCACGCGCTGGCTGCGCCTTGGCTTGCCGCACCCGATGGACTGGTCACGTATTGAGGACGCGTTATGAGCACCGCAGCCCTTCTCTTTTTCGCGATGATCCTTGATGCTATTCTTGGTGAACCCAAATGGTTATGGCACAGGGCCCCACATCCCGCCGTGCTTATGGGTAACCTGATCAAGTGGTGTGACGAACAATACAACAGCGGTGAAAATGCCAAAATCAACGGCGTTCTGACGCTTCTCGCCCTCGTGACTGGCGCAGCGCTCTTGGGGTATCTCATCAGCTTGTTTGGCGGGATCGTTACCATCTTAGTCACTGCAATTCTACTCGCCCAAAAATCCTTGGTTCAGCATGTCCAACAGGTTGCAGATGCCCTGCGCATCTCCCTTGATGAGGGCCGCAAAACGGTCGCCATGATCGTGGGGCGCGACACTGCACACATGGATCAACCCGCCGTGGCACGCGGCGCAATTGAAAGCGCGGCAGAAAACCTGAGTGACGGTGTGATCGCACCGGCCTTTTGGTTCCTGGTCGGCGGATTACCAGGTTTAATGGTCTATAAAATCGTCAATACCGCGGACAGCATGATCGGCTACAAAACCGAACGGCACGCCGATTTCGGATGGGCCTCTGCCCGCTTTGACGATCTGCTAAACCTGATCCCTGCACGGATCACCGCAGCACTTATCGCATTGCCCGCTGGCGTTCACAGCCAATGGCGCGACATCATCGCCGACGCAAAACTTCACCGCTCACCAAACGCAGGCTGGCCCGAAGCGGCAATGGCACGCGCCATCGACATCGCACTATCAGGCCCACGCGCCTACGAAGGGCAGATGCAAGATTTCCCATTCGTACATCCAACGGGAAATCAGTCTGCGGGACCATCAAACATCGACGCCGCATGCTCTATGCTATGGAAAGCATGGGGCATCGCACTTTTATTCACCATCATCCTAACCATTTTATAACGGACACCAATATGCGCATACTTGCTTTAACCGCTGCCCTCCTCTTGCCACTCGCGGCCCACGCCGAATGTGGTGGCTCCTTCAATAGCTTCAAAAACGGACTAAAGTTCGAAGCCGTCGCGCAAGGTATTTCACCCGCGAAAGCGGATGCGTTCCTGTCGGGCATCCGTAAAGATGGCAGCGTCCTAAAGGCTGATCGCGCCCAAGGTGTTTTCCAGAAACCATTCATCGAATTTTCACGCCGATTGATTTCATCAAACCGGATCAACTCAGGTCGCTCAAACGCCAAACGCTTTGATCGCGTGTTTGATAACGTCGAATCCACATACGGCGTAAACCGCAACGTGCTGTTGGCGTTCTGGGCTTTTGAAACTGATTACGGCGCGTTCCAAGGTGACTTTAACACCGCCAACGCTCTGGTCACATTGGCCCATGATTGCCGCCGACCAGAATTGTTCCGCCCACAGGTTTTCGCGGCGATGACACTTTATGAACGCGGCCAATTTGATCCAGAACGCACAACAGGTGCATGGGCAGGTGAAATCGGAATGGTGCAAATGTTGCCGCGCGATATCTTGGAAAACGGTGTGGATGCCGACGGCGACGGCCGCGTATCGCTCAAGACATCTGCTCCGGATGCGCTAACGTCAGGCGGCAAGATGTTGCAGCACTTGGGTTGGAACGCAGGCCAACCATGGCTGCAAGAAGTGACCGTGCCAAACGATATGGATTGGTCAAAAAGCGGCTTGGGCACCACCATGTCCGTTCGCGACTGGCAGGCAATGGGTATTCGGGCACGTGAAGGCAAACTTGCCAACCTTCCAGCGTCTCTGATCTTGCCACAAGGTCACAAGGGCCCAGCATTCCTAGCCTACCCAAACTTCAACGTTTACTTTGAATGGAACCAATCATTCACCTACGTTCTCACAGCAGCCTACTTTGCAACACGCCTACAAGGTGCCTCGGCTTATGACGCTGGAAATCCGGATCAGGGCCTTCAGGGTGAAAGCATGAAACGCCTGCAATCCAAATTACAAAAGCGTGGATATAACGTTGGCAAAATCGATGGCATTTTGGGCGCACGTACACGCGATGCAGTTCAAGCAGAACAACAGCGCCTTGGCCTGCCAGCCGATGCATGGCCAACACCGACGCTGCTGAACAACCTATAAATCGATTTCACGGGTTGGATCTATGATCTGGTCCTAAATCAAATAAGCCCCGCAGAGCACATACTCTGCGGGGCTTATCTTTTAAAATAGGAATGACGCGAAACTGGGGTCTTAGCCCACCATCGCCGATGCCTTTTTCAAATCAACAGACACCAATTGACTCACGCCTTGTTCTGCCATTGTGACACCAAACAAGCGGTCCATACGGGCCATGGTCACCGCGTGGTGTGTGATGATCAGGAACCGCGTATCCGTCTGGCGGCACATCTCATCCAACAGGTCGCAGAAACGGGTCACGTTGGCATCATCCAAAGGCGCGTCGACCTCGTCCAACACACAAATCGGTGCAGGGTTCGCCAGGAAGACGGCAAAGATCAACGCCATCGCGGTCAACGTTTGTTCGCCGCCCGACAACAAACTAAGCGTACTCAGTTTCTTTCCGGGCGGTTGGCACATGATCTCAAGTCCGGCTTCCAACGGGTCGTCACTTTCGACCATCACAAGGTTCGCCTCACCACCACCAAACAGATGCGTAAACAGCTGCGTAAAGTTGGTATTCACCTGCTCAAACGCGGTCAACAGGCGCTCGCGCCCCTCGCGGTTCAAACTGGCAATACCACTGCGAAGTGTCTTGATCGCTTCCTCAAGATCCGCCTTTTCACCGACCAAGTTGTCATGCTCGACTTGCACCTCAAGCGCATCTTCTTCGGCGCGCAAATTCACGGCCCCCAATGCATCGCGTTGACGTTTCAACGCATTCACACTTGCCTCTAATGCTTCCGAGGCTGGCATTTCATCGGGGTTCACTTCCAACGCTGTCAGCAATTGGTTCGGCGTTTTCTGCTGCTCCTCAGCAATACGTTCAGCCGCCGCAGTCACCGTTTCACGCGCAGCTTCAGAACGGGCCTCTGCGCGGGCACGGGCCTCGCGGGCTTCTGATGCCAAACGCTCGCAATCACGTTCATTCATCGCCGCTTCACGCAAGGCACCCTCACCCACCGACAGTGCATCCGTGGCGGCAACTTTACGCACCTCAGCTTCTGAAATCGCAAGACTTAGCTCATCACGTTTGGCAGCCAGTTCAGCAGGGGCAGCACTCGCCACCTTCAGTTCTGCTTCAGAGGTTTCTTTACGTTCGACCAACTCGGCACTGCGTTTTTCCGCAGTTTCCAAACGGTGACGCCAACCACTGATTTCCTTGGTCACTTCTTGGCTACGCTTTAGGCGGGCATCCCCCTCACGGCGCACCTCGTCGTGGCGTGAACGCAGCGAAATCATTGTTATACGCGCAGCCTCAACAGTTACGCGCTGCTCTTCAACCGCGGCGCGTTCCACATCCAAATCACCCAAATCCGCCAAAGCACGTTCTGCTTCGCGCACCCGCGTTCGCGCACCCATCGCTTCTTCTTCGTGGCGTTTCACGGCCAACCCAAGGGACTCCAAACGGCCCTCTGCCAAATTGCGATCCGCTTCTGATCGGCTCAATGCACGGCCAGCATCTGCAACCATGCGATCTGCTTCACGACGCGCTTCACGGGCGGCGCGATCTGCTTCACTTAACTCAGCCAATCGGGCCGTCAGCGTCTCATGCGCACCCCGCGCACCGTCCGCACGGTTAGACGCTTGTTCAAGCGATTGCTTCAATTCCTCAAGACGGTTCAGCTGTTGCAGACGTAATGCCGCCGCACTTGGCGCATCTTCTGCCCACGCACGAAATCCATCCCAACGCCACAAATCACCTTCGGGTGAAACCAACCGCTGACCCGGTTTCAGCAATGGCTGCAAACGTTGCGCATCATCGCTGTCGACCAAACCAATCTGGCTCATGCGCCGCACCAAAACGTCAGGTACAGACACGTGGTGGGTCAGCGGCGTGATCCCATCAGGCAAAGGTTGATCTTCTTCATAGGGCGGCATCACTGCCCAACCCGATGGCCCATCCAACTCAACCTCTGGCGCACGCAAATCATCCGCCAATGCAGCACCAAGGGCCTTTTCGAACCCCTGTTGCACTT
>JAGSGK010000147.1 GCA_023955215.1 Paracoccaceae bacterium | reverse complement strand
TAATTAATCGTATAACTCTTCATCAATAAGTTTACTTATTGGAAGGCGTGGCTTGAAGGCATGCTGTTAACTTCAGTTGCGATTCATTCTCAATTAAAGTATCTGTTGCGAGTAATTCGCACGTAGAGCTACATGTTTTTGCCTACCCTTTGAAGGAGCAGTTAATATGCAACGAATTGTTTTAGGATTTTGCTCTCTCGCAATAAGCGCCGTGTGTGCTTCTCCAATTCTAGCATCCGAGGAAAAGTTTAAGGCGGTTACAACCTTTACCGTGATCGCTGATATGGCCCGTAACGTGGCAGGGGACGCAGCCATCGTGGAAAGCGTGACCAAGGCAGGGGCCGAAATCCACGGCTATCAGCCTACGCCCCGTGACATCATCCGCGCCCAAGATGCGGACCTGATCCTATGGAACGGTCTGAACCTTGAACTGTGGTTTGAACAATTCTTCTCAAACCTCAACGACGTGCCAAGCGTGACACTGACCGATGGCGTCGTCCCGATGAGCATCTCAGGCGGTGACTATAACGGCAAACCAAATCCACACGCATGGATGAGCACCACCAGCGCAATGATCTACGTGGACAACATCCGCGACGCCTTTGTGAAATATGACCCTGACAACGCGGCGATCTACACCGCCAATGCCGAGGCATATAAGCAAGAGATTGCGGCAGTTATCAAACCGTTAGAGGCAGACATCCTCGCGGTGCCTGAAGGGCAGCGTTGGTTGGTCAGCTGTGAAGGCGCGTTCAGCTACCTGATCCGCGACTTCCAAATGCAGGAACTTTACCTATGGCCGATCAACGCCGATCAACAAGGTACACCACAACAGGTGCGCAAGGTGATCGACGGTGTGCGCGCCAACAACATTCCTGCGATCTTTTGCGAAAGCACGGTTAGCCAATCCCCTGCCCAACAGGTCGCGCGTGAGACAGATGCGACCTATGGCGGCATGTTGTATGTGGACAGCCTGACAGAGGCAGACGGCGCAGTGCCGACCTATATCGACCTGCTGCGCACCACCATCGAAACAATCGCCACAGGGCTATCTGCCACAGGACAATCTGAATGAGCGCATCAACGGGCATCACCGCAAATGACGTCACAGTCACCTATCGCAACGGCCACACGGCCCTGCGCAACGCCAGCTTTGAAATCCCTACGGGGACAATCACCGCATTGGTGGGGGTGAACGGCGCGGGTAAATCCACGCTGTTCAAGGCGATCATGGGCTTTGTTCCCGCCGCCAAGGGCGAGATCACAGTGCTGGGCATGCCCGTCAAAGACGCGTTGCGCCAAAACATCGTGGCCTATGTCCCCCAGTCTGAAGAAGTCGATTGGAGCTTTCCAGTCCTTGTCGAAGACGTGGTGATGATGGGGCGTTACGGGCACATGGGGTTCCTGCGCCGTCCCAAACAAACGGATCATGAAGCGGTCACATCCGCCCTTGAACGGGTCAACATGATCGACTTCCGGCACCGCCAAATTGGTGAGCTGTCAGGCGGTCAACGCAAACGCGTCTTCTTGGCCCGTGCCTTGGCACAGGAGGGCAAGGTTGTTTTGCTGGATGAGCCCTTTACTGGTGTGGACGTTCAGACCGAAGATGCAATCATCACGCTCCTAGGCGAAATGCGCGACGAGGGGCGGGTGATGTTGGTCTCGACCCATAACCTTGGTTCTGTCCCAGAATTCTGTGATCGCACCGTTTTGGTCAAAGAAACCGTGCTGGCCTATGGGCCTACCGAAACCACGTTTACCCATGACAATTTGGAACTGGCCTTTGGCGGGGTGCTGCGCCATTTCGTACTTAGTGGATCTGATCTGCATGATGATGAAGACGGTCGTACCATCCGCGTGATCACAGACGATGAACGTCCCTTTGTTGTTTACAGCGATGAGAAAGGTATCAAAGAGTGATCGAAACACTGCTTTTGCCCTTCACTTATAACTACATGTTCAACGCCATGTGGGTCAGTGCATTGGTCGGTGGCGTATGCGCATTTCTCTCTGCTTATCTGATGCTTAAGGGCTGGTCCCTGATCGGTGACGCGCTAAGCCACTCGATCGTTCCGGGTGTTGCTGGGGCTTATATGCTGGGCCTGCCATTTGCGCTGGGCGCATTTGCGGCGGGCGGATTAGCAGCAGGGGCGATGCTTTTTCTGAACCAAAGATCGGGCTTGAAAGAGGACACGATCATCGGGCTGATCTTTACCTCGTTCTTTGGGTTGGGATTGTTCATGGTCTCGCTGTCACCCACATCCGTAAGCATCCAAACGATCACAATGGGCAACATCCTTGCGATTACACCGTCTGATACGCTGCAGCTTGCGATCATCGGTTTTGTGACGCTCGCGATCTTATTGGCCAAATGGAAGGATCTGATGGTCACATTCTTTGACGAAAACCACGCGCGATCCATCGGGCTAAAACCGGACTTGTTAAAGATTGTGTTTTTCACATTGCTGTCGGCCTCCTGTGTTGCAGCCTTGCAAACCGTTGGCGCGTTCCTCGTGATCGCGATGGTCGTCACGCCGGGGGCTACGGCCTATCTGTTGACAGACCGTTTCCCGCGCTTGCTGATGCTCAGCGTTGCACTTGGGGCAGGAACGAGCTTTTTCGGGGCCTACCTCAGCTTCTTTGTGGATGGGGCTGCGGGCGGTTTGATTGTTTCACTACAAACCCTGATCTTTCTCCTCGCCTTTTTCTTTGCGCCCAAGCACGGCTATATCGCCGCGCGCCGTCGCGCAGCGCAAGCACTGGTGTCCTGATGTTGAGTGAGCTGCTTCTTCCGTTTCAATTTGCGTTTATGAACAAGGCCTTCTTGATTATGATCATTATCGCCGTGCCCACCAGCCTGCTGTCTTGCTTCCTTGTTTTGAAAGGGTGGTCCCTCATGGGGGATGCAATCAGTCACGCGGTTTTACCCGGTGTTGTGATCGCCTATATCATCGGTATTCCGTTGATCATCGGGGCGTTTGTCGCGGGGATGTTTTGCGCGCTTGCCACGGGGTTTTTGTCGGAGAATAGCCGCGTGAAACAAGACACGGTAATGGGTATCGTGTTCTCAGGAATGTTCGGTTTTGGGATAGTTTTGTACACTAAGATTACAACAGAGGTACATCTGGACCATATTCTGTTTGGCAATATGTTGGGCGTCGGCGCAACCGATCTGTGGACCGCTGGTCTGATTGCGGCCTTCGTTGCTGCTGTTGTGATCGCTAAGCGCCAAGACCTGCTGTTGCACGCCTTTGATCCGATACAGGCCCAAGCGGTTGGCCTGCGGGTGAATTGGCTGCACTATGGATTGTTGTCAATGATTTCGCTTACGATTGTGGCAACGCTTTCAGCGGTAGGAATAATTCTATCAATCGGATTATTAATTGCACCTGGGGCGATTGCATTTTTGTTAACGAACCAGTTCAAACGCATGTTGCCGATTGCGGTTGGGGTCACTGTATTCTCTGGAATATTGGGCGTATACATTAGCTTCTTTATCGACAGTGCGCCTGCGCCGACGATCATTTTGATCCTAACGATCATTTTCATCGGCGCGTTTATTCGTTCAAATATGCGGTCTAAGCAAGCGGCTTAAGCCTCTTCAACAGGCCCACCAGCTTTGACCCAGTCACCGATGCCGCCAATGTTGGTCACATTTGTGTAGCCCATGTCGAGCAGGGTCTTACCGGCCAGTGCCGCCTGTCCACCAGCTGCGCAAACCAGATAGACTTCAGCATCCTTGGTGAGTGCCTTGTTGTGAGCAGCGGTTGCTGGATCAGCCATGAATTCAAGCATGCCACGGGGAATTAGTTGCGCGCCTTTGATCGTGCCAGTTGCGGCGATGGCAGCGCTGTCGCGCACATCAACGAAAACGGCTGCAGTGTTTGCGTGACGGGCTATTGCTTCAGCCGCTGATATGCGTGGAACTGCTGCGTTTGCCGCGTCCATGTAGGATTTTGAAGTTTGCATGATGATGTCCTCTCGAGACCTATTTGCGTTAGTGCACAGATAAACAAAGACGTGCTTCCAATCCAGTGGCTACGGCAAAGGAATTTGGCCTGCATCTTTGGGTTGGGCATAGCCGCGTGCAAATGCGGGACGTGCCGCCAGCTCAAGATACCAACGTTTTACATTCGGGAAATCGTTTAGATCAACTTGATGGTATTCAAACCGGGAGACCCATGGCCATGTCGCAAAGTCCGCAATGCTGAGTGTGCTGATTATATATGGGGAAGTGGCGAGGTGCCGATCTAAAACCCCATAAAGGCGCAATGTTTCTGTATGATAGCGTTGCTCTGAATACTCAGACTTGCCCTTGTTGTACTTTAAAAAATGGTGCGCTTGGCCAATCATCGGGCCAAAACCGCCCATCTGCCACATCAACCACTGCATCATCTGCTAATATTCAGAGCTCCCATATACAGGTGCGAATAGGCCAGTTTTTTCGGCGAGGTACATTAGGATTGCACCAGACTCAAATATAGATTGATCCCCGTCAACAATTGCAGGGATGCGATTGTTGGGGCTGATTTTTAGAAACTCGGGTGCAAATTGTTCATCCTTGGTGATGTCGATGGCATGGCTTTTGTACTCCAGCCCCATTTCTTCCAATGCGATCGAGATTTTGCGTCCATTCGGAGTTGTCCATGAATAAAGGTCTATCATTTCAGTTCCTTAGTTTGTGCTGCCTGCGCCATCAATTCAAACAATGGCTTAATGGATGGCGCATCTGCAATGCCTTGGGCTAAGGTTAAAAACTGTTCTGACCATGCCGTACCCAATACCGGTGTTGTGAGGCCGCGAAACTTGTCCCAAATCACTTGATCTGAAACTTTGTTCTCTGGATCACCCTGTGCCTCCGTGGCAGCTGAGGACAGGATGCGCCCATCATTAAGGTAGAAGTGGGTGCGTGCAAAGCGACGGGCGGGGAAGGCGTCGTTAAATGCGTCGTCCTCGACAATCTCAACAGTCTTGGCCAACCCGATGATTTGTTGGTCGTTGAGGCCATCACTTGTGACCTCTGCCACACCGATTGTACCACGCACAACTGCTGCAGCGACTGAAAACGGTAGCGAGTATTGCGCCTGTTCGGTCGTTGTGGGGATCGAGGCAAGGCGTTTCGCTTCGTGAAATGTCTCGACTTTGACCGATGTGATCTGATCTGCGGTGACATCGTGCTCACGGATCAAAGCCAACGCTCCCTCTGCGGCAGGCTGTGCCCAGCGGCAAACTGGATAAAGCTTGATATATTGCTGCTCAATGTACCAGTTCTGACCCAAGTCATCCCAATATTTTGCCAACTCAGGGTCTTCCATGGTGATAGCAGGGGCACCGGTAAACCCGTCCTGTGCAAGGTATGCTGCCGAAACTCCCGCCATTGCGCCCCAACCAGAGCCGTCTTTGAGCATTGTGGGCGCATCAATAACACGCATCATCTGACTGCGTGGGCCATGGTATTCAGCTATGCCGAGCGCCTCGCGGGTTTGGCCCTTGGTCAACTTCAATTGACGGGCAGTTAATGCGGCTGCCGCCAAAGAAATCCATGCGCCAGAAGTATGAAAATCGCAGGCACTTGCATGTAAGGCAATGCCAGCCCTGGTGCCGATTTCGTATCCAATCACGATGGAAGTTAGGAATTCTTTAGGGTCATCAATCCCTTCGGCCTGCATGACTGCGATCAATGAAGGGAAGACGCCGCAGCCGACATGGCCCTTGGTCAGTTTCATACCGTCATGGGCATCGAGCGCATCGATTGTCATACCATTGGCAAGGGCTGCTCCCGCAGCACTGGCTTTGCGGCCGTCTTGCCAAAGGATGGCGTCTGTTCCGCAAAACTGGCGTGCGGCATGGTTGTGAATGATGCTTGCTAGTTGGGTTTGCGACCCACCAACGGCCACACCTAAGGTGTCGACCAGACAGCGAATGGCCTCATGGATTGTGGCGGAAGGTAGATCGTCAAACCTGGTGTCGAGGATGAAGTCTACTGCCAGCATGTGCATTGTTCCCTATGCGTAAAAACTGCGGAAGGCTGTGATCGCGGCCTCTAATCCCGCATCATCAATGTCGCGGTGCATGACCATTCTTATCGTAGGATGTTGCCCACCAATGCGTACACCAGCAGCCTCCATATGGGCATGCAATGGGTTATGTTGGCTTGCGTTAGGGGTGAAGAACACCATGTTCGTACCGCTGTGAACATTTCCAACATCCAAGTCATGCAAGGCATCGGCCAATTGAGCTGCGCGGTCATGATCCGCGGGCAGAAGTGACAAATGATGATCTAGCGCATGTGTTGCGGCAGCGGCCAATACGCCCGCCTGTCGCAATCCCCCGCCCAAGATTTTGCGATTGCGCCTAGCCCTCGCGATAATGGCGTGGCTACCGACCAAAATCGAACCCACTGGTGCGCCCAACCCCTTTGAAAAGCAGACGGAAATGCTGTCGGCGCAATCAGCGAGTTCTTTAGCAGTGCACTTAAGTTCGGTTATTGCATTAAAAAAGCGTGCGCCGTCTAAATGAACGGATAGTCCAGCGTCCCATGCCGCCTGTGCGGGGGCGCGCATCTTTTCCAATGAAATGGCTTTGCCGCCAACCGTATTTTCCAAACACAACAAGCGACTGCGTGCGTAGTGTGGGTCGTCATCCTTAACCGCACCTTTGACTTGCTCTGCTGAAACGGCGTTACCATCGTCCACGGGGATCGCATGCATCGAAACGCCTGCCAGAACCGAAGCACCGGCGGCTTCATCAGCATAAATGTGATAAGTGTCGCCAACGATCAATTCGTCCCCACGGCCACAGTGTGCCATGATTGCGCAAAGGTTACTTTGTGTACCGCTGGAAACAAACATGGCGGCGTCTTTTCCAAGAAAGCCTGCCATGCGGTTCTCAAGAGCAATAATGCTGGGGTCTTCGCCGTAAACATCATCACCAACTTCAGCGGCTGCCATTGCCGAGCGCATCGCGTCGTCAGGGCAGGTGACTGTGTCGCTACGTAAATCACAGACAATTGAGTTACGGATACCGCTATCCATTGCACCATAAGTGCTCATGTATTGACCTGAGTGTAGGCAAGGGCAGCAACGATATGCACGCGCGATGTGTCGCCGCCATTTAACGCAGTGTGATAACCACGCGTGTCTGTGAAGTAGACAGATCCATCAGCTGGCAAGTGGGTTACATGGTGATTGACCACAAACAAGGAACCGGGATTTGTTGTAACCGGAATGTGTAGGCGCGGTTCTGGATCACGGTGCCAAGAATTGCAGTTATACTGACTTTTGGCCAACACACGGGTCCGTCCGATTGGAAAGCGTTTGGTTAGTTCTTCGTGAACATATTCAAAGTAAGTGCCTTTGAATTTTGGGTTGAATTCGGAAAAGTCGATTTCCGGCACCAAATCTTCGCGGGCTTCTTCGACGTATCGCGCATCGCCGCGTAACCAGTAACGGCCAGAAAGATCGTTTTCAG
>JAGSGK010000223.1 GCA_023955215.1 Paracoccaceae bacterium | reverse complement strand
ATTCTGGTTGAATTGATAGGCGATGCCAAAACTCTTTTGCTCCCCGCTACGCAATTGGACATCGAGACTGCGTTGCAATCCCTGAAAGTTTCAAAACTTCTCAGTGGATTTCGCGGGGCGGAAAAAGCTGATCTTGCGGCACTTTCACAAACCATTTTGACACTGTGCAACGCCGTGCAAACAAACACGGTTGGTATCGCAGACATCGAAATAAACCCACTTTTTGTCTACCAAGATCACGTGCTTGCCGTTGATACCCTGATCCAAACCACAGGTTCCAAATGAAAACGCATCCAAACCCCGATCTGAGCGTTCTAGAGGACAACAAACAACGGTGGAACCACCCAGCCTATCGCCGCCACGGATTTCACAATGCCCACACCTTGTTTCGCCGCTCTTGGATGTTCCGCTCTAGAAACGTGTTAGAGTTAAAAGATGCACCCATTTCGGAACTAAACACATCCGCCGAAATTGCACGTTTAACTGATCATCCTGCGTTTTCCGCGCTTGTTGTGCTGAAGAATGACACTGTTGTTTATTCGAAGTCTGCAAAAGATTTCTCGATTTTTCAGCCGCATTCGATTCAATCCGTGACCAAACTGCACATACATTTGATTGTCGGCCAGTTGCACGATCAGGGCCTGCTCGATTTGGACCAAAAGGTTTGCCATTACCTCCCTGACATTGGCACGGGTTACGCAGATGCAACGCTGCAAATGTTGCTTGATATGAATGTGGCAAACGATTTTTCTGAAGACTACGCGGACCCTAACAGTGATTGCTACACTGAAGAAACCGCGTTGGGATGGCGATTGCCTTCTGGTAACGCAAAAGAACCCACACTTGCCGCATTCACCGCAGGCATTACGGGGACAGATTTACAAAACCCGTTGGAGTCTGCCGACTACAAATCTGCAAATACCGATGTCCTGACACTGGTTTGCGCAAGCGTAAGTCCACAGCCGCTAAGCACCCTGATCGAAGACATCGTGGACGCGGCGGGATATGAAGGCGCTTTTCATATCAGTGTTAGCTCGGATCAAATGCCGGCATTTTCAGGCGGTGGCTGCATCAGCGCTATCGATCTGGCGCGCTTTGGGCTTCTACTTACGCGAAGCGGGCGTGGCTGCACACAAACACAAGTTGGTTCCGGTGACTTTCTTAGCCATAGCACAACAAGGGGTTCCAAATCGCTAAGCCCGCCCAAAGGTTGGTTGCGGTATTCCAACCACCTGATGACAAACGGTAATATTGTTGGGCACGCAGGTTATGGTGGGCAATATCTTTTTGCGAATGTCAAAACAGGCGTGGTCGTTGCGTTTATGAGCGTTTTGGAAAATGACGCGGGCTATGATGACGTGTATATGGGTGAAGTTGCCCAGGATCTTGCAACCATAATAATAGCAGTGGATGACTTATCGGTTAAATGAAATACAGGTTAAACCGTTAAATGAATGCGTGCCCTAGTAGTTTATTGTGCACTTGCCCTCCTCGGTAATTTTGCAGACCACTCTTTATCTGGATAATGCCAGACTAACTCGCGCTACTTTCAAAAAGGAAATGCGCTTTTTGGTGAATTTGTTATCTACCGAGAAGTGGCGCTTCGCAAATTAGCCGCGACGGTGGTTAAAGCCTTGCAATTGCTTGGCAGGTTTATCCCACTTATGGGCCACCGTTTGTGACGAAATTGTTATTGTGCAGCGAATGTCTGGTTTGGTGAAGCCGCATCACAGCATCAAGCTGATCATTGAACGGCAGTTATTGACCGTTGGGGTCGATCGCATTTGAAGAGAATCGACTAGATGCTGCTGCGCAGCGAAAGGCTGCAATCCGTCCATTGAAGCCGAATGACACGAATGGCCCAAACCGGACCTTTGACCAGTCTATCCATGCCGCAGTGCAGCTTTCCGAAAGCAGACGTTGGTCAATCCCGCAGTATTTCAAGGGCACAGATGGCAACCACGCGGACTTTGTTGCCGCTCACCACAAAGTTGGGCCATAGCAATGCAACAAACCAGATGAACCAAACTGTTTCTTAGTTTAGGCCGCCTTTGCCCCCCAAAAAACCTTACGACGGGCGCGGTTACAAGGCGATGCAACCAGTTTTTATGTACCCCACGGGCAGAGTGCTTCGACCTGTTGGCGACCAAGTTCATTCATAGTTTTTATGTTATCTATATAAATCTTCTCAGGGTCCAAAACATGGGCAAGGACTTTGGTCATCTGATCTTGACGCAGAAGATGTATGGTTGGATAGGGTGAGCGATTGGTAAAGTGGCTAAGATCGTCTGCAGCCACACCCTCAAATTGATATTGAGGATGAAATGATGCTAATTGCACATGCTCTGTCAGTTCTGCTTTCTCCAATAGCTGCTGAAACCAATCGAGTAAGGCGAGGTAATCGTCGAACTCTTCTAGACCTTGGGTAAACATAAGCAAGCTAGTGGCAATGTCATTTTCGTTAGCCCCAAGCAGGCGCTGTAATTCATTCACATAGAACTGCTTTAGGTGTGCATCGGTGGTGGCATCACATATGGCATAATACACTTGGTCTCGGTCTATGACGCGAGAGGAAAATGGGCATAGATTTAATCCTACTACCATTTTTTCAAGCCATCGACGGGTGTTTTTAACCACGTTTTGATGGGCTGTTGATAGCGCCTTAGGGTCAAGCTTATTGATACGATAGATCCTTTCTTGTTGACTAACTTAAAGCATATTTTGCCCATGTTTCCAATTTATTTTCAAAAACCAACGGCTTGGTGCGGTCACAACCACGATTGTATCATACCCTCCTTCGCCATTGGCAGGCGGCCCATTCCTGCCGTTCGCCATCAATCCCAGATGCTGCGATGCAGCCCGTCAAACCGGACTTTCGCTGCACATGCAAAATACAGATTCCCTCTAAGGTTTTCTATGCGGACAAACCTACTGCCTGTGACTTAACGGAAACTGAGATGGTCACCTCTCATCAAATGCGTTTCTGCTAAAGTGGGGGGGTATTATCCCGCCCATCACCATTTTATGAAGTTTTCTCAACATCCTGGATGCTTTGCTGTAAAAACATTGCCGCGCAGAAACACCCGATTGCCGAAATAGTTGCAGCACCTACAGATAGCCATAGTTGCCATGGTACAGCTTCAAAGCCAGCTGGGCGCGCAATTTGATAGATTGAGAAAAAGGCGACAGCAGAAGGAAACGCGCATGTTGCGATGAACATCATCGCTCGTTCAGTATTGTTCTGGTAAACTCCAACCCACGGAAAGTGATGCGCAGCCGCCCTAGAAATACCCAATTTTGATGCCCGCAATAGATGCAAAAAGAAATATACTTGTAATACGGCGAGCAGACCGATCCCCCAAGAACTTACGCTCGCTCCGGGTAGTTCGACGCCCAGGATGCTAACTGTGCCACTGTCCTCATCTCGTAAGCGGCGCAGGTAGTTGCCCAAATCATCAAAAGAGAGTGACTCCAGCCCCCGTGACATTGAAACTAAGTCAGCAAAAACATCGTCAAATGGCCCAGAGGCGAGCCCACCTGCAACATCACGTGCCATCTCGCCTTGCAGAGATACGCCTGACACACTGTTGACGCGGATCGGAATTTCCGTCTCTTCATCCCAGAAGGAACGCGACAGTCTCTCAGGCTTATCCCCCACAATTAGAACTGACCATTTGGGCGGGGCAATCAGATTCACTGGGTCTGTTTGATGTTTTAAATAATACGTGCCCGACATTCCCCCATGTTGTTTATTAGATTCAGCGAGCCAATGGTTGCTCTGTTCGGGTGCAGACGGAGAGCCGCCTATCAAGATTCCCCTTAACTCTACATCGACAACTTGCATCGGAAAGGCGTTACCCGCAAAGTTCCAAACTTGGCGTAGGTCTTCAATTGTTCCTGGGCCATAAAGGCGGGGGTTAAGTCCGAGATATGGCGTGCGGCTCATAACATCCAAACGCTCAGTGACTTGTGGCCATGCAACGCCTTCTTGAAAGGAAAAATTGGATAATTCAAGATGTTCAAAAACAATCTTTTTCCCGATCTTGTCTAACAGATGATCCATGCGCAAAGTCGGCTGGTATTGCCCATTGGAATGGAAGAAATCAACGCCGCTTTTGGTTCCCAATTCATCAAGAAAGACACTCGTCATCTTTTGTGTTCGCACATATTCGAGCTTTGTATATTGCTCGTATGCGCCTTGAATTTTCGCAGATTGTGTAAGTGTAAGGGCCACAAGAATTGCTAGAGCAGCACCAAGTACCGCGAACTGGATACTACGTAGATGCTTTAAAAAATCTGTCTCCCAACCCAAAGCGATGACTCCATTTTTAGCCACCCTAAACCCGAAGTCATAACGGGTTCAATTGTTAAACTGAAATTGGCGGAATCGGTCGCTCGTGCACCAGTAAGGTCCACAAATCCGGCCCTCAACGGACATTTAAACTTGGCTTTTATGCTGCATTGCAGCTTTCACATTGCTGACATTCACTTTGTTTCAGCAATCCTAAGCTAAAGACAGCTGTGTTTGACAAATCCACGTGATGGAATTGATGCACCAGAAAACCTGTGGCTGGAGTTCTGGAAAAACCTTACAAGAATTCTATCGGAACGCAGACAAGCCTCAAGGCATCTGCAAACAGGAGTTGCCAGCATGGTAGAGCCAGAAACATTTACGTTCCTTGCAGATCTCGCATTGAACAACCGCCAAGCTTGGATGAACGATCACCGCGACGAACGCGACGACGCCATGCGCAATTTCACTGGCATTGCGATGACCTTGCATGATTACGCTGGCCATTATGACCCGGTCTTTGCAGAGACCCAAATTAAACCCAAGCAATGCTACACCAAGTTTTTTCAGGAACCTCGGGATCGCGTTGGACGTGCTCTATACCGCACGGGCATTGATGTTTTTGCCAATGCTGGTCGGCCATTGGAAGACTTCGGGTACTACCTGCATATCGAGCCTGGGAACTGTCATGCGGGCGCAGGGCTGTTCCAACCTTCCAAGGCTGCGCTCGCGCGGACGCGCATGTGTGTGCGCGACGAGCCTGAAGGTCTAAAGGACATTTTGACCGATCCTGATTTCACAAGAACATTCCCGGACGGATTGATCACACGAAAGGCATTGAACGCTGTGCCAGACGGCTTTGATAGTAATGAACCCGCTGCACCCTATCTGAAAATGGTAGGCTTAGGATGTCGCAAAGATTTGCCGGACGCGCTGCTGCTTGACGATAAGGTGATTGATCTGCTGATCCAAATTTTTCGCGTCGCACGCCAATTGGTGCGCCATTTCGATTAACTCTTCGCAAGAAATGGAGAGCCAGTGTCTGGCAGATCATCCGCGATTGACACTAGCAACAGATGTAGATGTCTATTTTTGTGATCCACGGTCGCCTTGGCAACGCGGATCAAACGAAAATACCAACCGTTTGCTCAGACAGTATTTACCACGTGGAACCGATCTAGCT
>JAGSGK010000128.1 GCA_023955215.1 Paracoccaceae bacterium | reverse complement strand
GCGCTTTGGTCCATGCGCCCACTGCCGCGACAATCCGTTATGTGGGTCCACTATTGGACTATGGCAATGTCATGATTCTAGAGCCGCAAACGGACATCCTGTTTGTCTTTGCAGGTTTGAATATTACGTATAGTAAAATGGGTCAGGTTATCGCCGAAGGAACGCCGTTGGGCCTTATGGGTGGTTTGAAAATTACCACCAGCGCGGATAATACCGACACGGGACTCTCAACTGTTGGTGATGGGGCTGGCAATGGACGTTCAGAAACGCTCTATATAGAACTAAGACAACAAAATGTTCCACAGGACCCCGTATCGTGGTTCCGCACCGACAAGGATGGATAAGACGTGAAAAAGTTCGTTATGGCCGCATTGGGCGGCACAGTGGCAGGGATTATCGCGACGACGCAGATCGCTGGTCCACTTCTTGCCCAAGAAACTGACAAACAAGACAACGTATATGAACAGCTTGATTTGTTCGGGGATATCTTTGAACGGATCCGGTCCCAGTACGTCGAAGATGTGGACACCAGTGATCTAATCGAAGCGGCCATTGACGGTATGCTGACATCCCTAGATCCGCACTCCAGCTACCTTTCACCAGACGATGCATCTGCGATGCGTGTTCAAACGCGCGGTGAATTTGGCGGCTTGGGCATTGAAGTGACGCAGGAAGAGGGCTTTGTAAAAGTTGTCTCTCCGATGGATGGCACGCCTGCAGATGAAGCGGGAATTCTGGCGGGTGACTTTATCACACACGTTGATGGTGAATCCGTTCTGGGCCTTACGCTTGACGATGCGGTTGGAAAAATGCGTGGCCCTGTTGGCGCTGAAATCATCATCACGGTTGTTCGTGAAGGCGAAGGTGAACCGTTTGATGTTTCCATCATCCGCGACACAATTGAACTACAGGCCGTGCGCGCCAAAACCGAAGGTGATACAGTCGTTTTGCGTGTCACAACCTTTAACGACAAGACCACACCTAATTTGACTGAAAAGTTGGCAGAAGAAGTTGCTGCCCTTGGTGGCATGGACAATGTGAATGGCTTTGTGATTGATCTTCGCAACAACCCGGGTGGTTTGTTGACCCAAGCGATCCGTGTGTCTGATGCGTTCCTGGAAGAGGGCGAAATCGTTTCGACACGTGGCCGCAACCCAGAAGAAGGCGATCGCTTTAACGCGGTGCCGGGTGATCTGGCTGAGGGCAAGCCGATTGTGGTTCTGATCAACGGCGGTTCTGCGTCGGCATCCGAAATTGTGGCTGGTGCGTTGCAAGACCACCGCCGTGCGATTGTCATTGGGACCAAGAGCTTTGGTAAGGGGTCTGTTCAGACCATTATGCCGCTGCGTGGTGAAGGTGCAATGCGCCTGACAACAGCACGTTATTACACGCCGTCAGGTCGTTCGATCCAAGCGCTGGGCGTTTCCCCTGATATCATCGTGGAACAACCGCGTCGTAAGCCTGAGAGCGAAGAAGATGAAGAGACTAACCGCGGTGGCCGCACCGAGGCTGATCTGCGCGGAAGCTTGAACAATGACAGTTTGTCAGAGGATGAGATTCGCCAGATTGAAGCGGATCGTGAAAAGGCCGAAGCCTCTGCTGAACTGCGCGAGGACGATTATCAGCTGGCCTATGCCATCGATATTCTGAAAGGTCTAAGCGCATTGGGACCCAAGGAATAATTGGTCTCAGCAGCTATTTCGAAAACAGCCGCATAGAGATATGCAGCTGTTTTTGTTTGTGATGGGTTCAGCGAAGTTGGTGACAAGATACTGCCCGACGATAACGCAGGGCCGTCAAACGACGCACAAAGAGTTGAAATTGACCCAATAGGTGGCGGGGTCACACGTCTTAGTGGTTCTTTGCAGTCCATCGGCGCTAATTATTCTGCGGGCGTCACCATTGTGGAAACGCGGGCCCGTTTGTTGCGTGCTCTTTTATGGCTGGCTTTGATCATTTTCGCCCATTCTTGGAAGGGGTAGGTCATGATCGCAATCGCGTTTTTGTCCTCAACTCCGGTTTTAAGCGCACCCATCGGAGCATCACATTTTCCAGGGCTGTAGAACGTGCCGAACATCACGTCGTAGATTGGCATCACATTGGCCAAGTTCTTGCCATAGGCAGCTGGAACATCAGCGTGATGCCAGCGGTGATAGGCAGGCGATGCGATGATGTATTTCAGTGGGCCATGCTCAAAATCCAAGTCCATATGAACGTATTTATTGTGAAGAATGTAAAAGATGATGACGAATGGCAGCGCTTGGGGGATTTGCATCCAAGTGAGCAACAAGACATAGCTGGTTGTCATAATCATTGCTTCGAGGAAGTGAATTCGATTGGCTGTAAAGGCATTTACATGCGTGTCAGAATGGTGCGCCGCATGTGTTGGCCAACCCCATTTTGTGTGCATCAGACGATGATTCCAGTAATCGACAAAATCTTTTGCCGCGACACCAATAATACAAATAATCCAAACAGGTACATTGTCCCAAATTGCCGGATCGAGGGTTGGGATGTGTAACGCTGTATATGCAGATTGGATGTAGGCGTTTGCGTCATTTAGGAGGAAAATAACGATCGCCATATTGAAGCCAGCCAAGATCAGTGTCGTGGCAGTGTTTTCAAGTGCATGCCAGCTTAGTTCGTTTTTCTTTTTGAAGATGATATAGAGGAAAAGGCACAGCGCGGCTGAAATAATGATTTCAGATTGCCAAGTTGGCTGGGCCAACCATTTTTTAAGTGCACTCAAAAAGTCCATGTCTGCTCTCCACCAAATCACTTCATGCACCCCGATTAATAGTTTTCGGTAGTCGCTTTGGTGGTTTTAGCGGGCAAAAATGGCCAGAATTTGACGAATTTTTGTTGTCTGTCTTGCTGCGCTTAGGTCGTTTCAACGCAATGACGGCGAAAGGCGCGCTTTAGCATGTCCAGTTCAGCACGCAGTAATTCGACTTCGACGCGCATATCATCGCCCAAGGCTTCGCCTGCGATTAACGTAAAATGACCAATACGCGTGCCGTCGGCTTTATCGCCAATGGCGAAGGTTTGGACCCCGTCTGCGATTGCATCTTGAGGGATAGGTACCTGCAAGAGCCAAAGGTTATCATCAGGTTTCTCGGTCAGTTCGAAGCCCGGAACCTCTTGGTTCAGGTGGGTAACGGTGATTTGTGGTTCGCCCGGTTGGCTGTTGGAAATGACAGCTTCCCAAACGCCACGGCGTAATTTCATAGGTGTGAGGGTAAGAGTGCTCATATTTTTTCCTACATCGCTGTGCGTGGGCGACGCGTGAAGGTTAATTCACGCAAAACAACTTGGTTCATTTCTGGACCTTCAAAAATCAAATCAATCCATGCCTTTTCAACCCGTTTTTCATTTAGATTCGAGTAGGCCAGATCAAATTCAACAACGATATCGGCCTCGTGCAACGGCAGTTCGCGCACAATCTGTTCGGTGTTTGGACCGTGTTTGATATTTAGACGGGCAAAGATCTCAAGCGGCTTTTCCATCTCGATGATAGAGCTCATCCGCAAAAGATGGTTTCGATTGAGGCCATTGGTGGCACCAGATGGCAGATCGATAACCAAAGACAAGAATGAGCCATCAAACTTGAAAACATCCATGCGCACGCCATAGGGGGCGAGGTCTTCTTCACGTTGGTTTCGCAACTGGCGCAAGGTCAGCTCCGAAAGCTGGCAGTCGTGAAACAGTGTCGCTTCACTGCCCAACATTGATTTTGTTTGGACTGAAGACATGCCGGGGTTTTGCAAAGGACCGCGCCATAATTCGGGGCGCCATGCCCAGTCGGCATTGTGTGGGCGTGGGAAACTGTTGGAGCCAATAATCGGCAAAGCCAGACGTTCATCCGCCTTGTAAATGAGGCGATCCAAGTGGGACCGAAGCAAACGGGCGGTTGTGCGGATTTGACGTAACCTGCTTAACTTTGTGCTGCCTGCTATACGGGCGGCACGCGCCCATTGGCGCATGGACCGACGGTGCATCTAACGGTCGAGTATCGAGATAGGGTTTTCGCTCATGATTCCACTATTGCCCTGTTTCCGTTTCGGAAACAATCTAGGGATGTGTGATCATTCAAAAAAACCTGCAAGTGTAGCGCGAAGCCCTTTTTTAGGCTGAGTTTCGATTGGAGATGTTTGGACCACAACATCTTGAGCAATGGTAGCGTCATGTGATGTCTTAATCATGTTTTGAAGCATGGACGCACCACGTGCGCCTTGTGCGTCACTTTCAACAGGTGAAAACAACGCGAGGCTTAGGTCATGGCCGTCGATTTTGGTCGCTGTACGTAGATGCGTTTTGGGAAGACCTAGCGGCGGATTTTCTGTTGTTGCACGCACAACCTCTGGTCCACCTTCGGTCATGGTCTCAACCTTGGTTGAGTTGCTAGCGTTCATGATGTCATCCAAGCTAACGCCGTTGGCTTTGCTCTTCGCGACACTAGCAGTCAGCAGCCCAATTGGCGCATCTAGCGCACCATTCTCTGCGTCTAATAAATCACATCGCGCCATAGCAGCGAATTTTTGCGTCAGGCTGGATGGCTCGATGCAATATCCTGATGGTGGCACAAGGGTGACGGCACCTGAGGCCATCTGTGCTTTGAGCAATGGAACCATAGGTGTCGTTTCTGGTGTTACGTCATTTGCCTTTTCTAGTAAGCTAAATGACGTCCCTTCAGCGCAGGCTGACAACGTTAGAAACGTTGCCAGCCCCAGAACGGTCTTTTTACAGATCCCAGTATGCATGACGCTCATCTTTTGCACCAGGATGTGTGACAGCGCCTTTGTATGCGCCACCCACCAACTGTGCGTATTTCCAAAGTGCACCCGCGCCGTAGATTGTGTCGCGTGGGCCTTTCCAGTTTGCTTTGCGTTCGGCAAGCTCTTCGTCAGTCAACGCAACGTCGAGTGTGCCTTCAATAGCGTTGAGCGTAATGACATCGCCGTCTTGAAGCAATGCAATCGGTCCGCCGTGTGCAGCCTCTGGACCAACGTGACCTACGCAGAAACCGCGTGTTGCGCCGCTGAACCTACCGTCAGTGATTAGCGCAACTTTCTTGCCCATGCCTTGGCCAGAAAGGGCAGCCGTTGTTGCCAACATTTCGCGCATTCCTGGACCGCCAGCTGGGCCTTCGTTGCGAATAACGAACACGTCACCTTCTTCGTAGGTGCGGTTTTGTACGGCTTCAAACGCGTCTTGTTCGCATTCAAATACGCGGGCAGGGCCAGTGAATAACTGGTGCTGCGCTTCCATTCCCGCCACTTTAACAATCGCACCTTCAGGGGCTAGGTTGCCTTTAAGGCCAACAACGCCGCCAGTTTTGGTTAGCGGTGTTTCGACTGAGTAGATGACTTTGCCATCGGCTTGGCGCGTGATTTTGTCCAGCTCTTCACCCATGGAATTGCCAGTGACTGTCATGCAATCTTCGTGAATAAGACCTGCTTTGCGCAACTCATTCATTACAACAGGAACGCCGCCAGCTTCGTACATGTCTTTTGCTACGTACTGTCCGCCAGGCTTCAGATCGACAAAGTAAGGTGTGTCGCGGAAGATTTCGCAAACATCATCAAGAAAGAAGTCGATGCCAGCTTCGTGCGCCATTGCTGGCAAGTGCAAACCAGCGTTGGTTGATCCGCCAGTACAGGCAACAATGCGCGCCGCGTTTTCGAGTGCTTTGCGTGTGACGATGTCACGGGCGCGGATGTTCTTTTCAATTAAGTTCATGACCGCAGCGCCAGATGCTTGGGCATATTCATCGCGTGAAGTGTACGGTGCAGGCGCGCCAGATGAGTTTGGCAATGCAAGGCCGATAGCTTCAGACACACAGGCCATCGTGTTGGCTGTGAACTGACCGCCACATGCGCCAGCAGATGGGCATGCTACGCGCTCAAGTACTTCAAGCGCGGCTTCGGTCATTGTGCCATTTTGGAAGTTACCAACCGCTTCGAACATGTCTTGAACAGTCAGGTCACGATCTGCGAATTCTGCAGGTACGTCAGCGCCTTTAGGCGCTTTGCCCGGGAGGATAGAGCCACCGTACAAGAAGACGGATGGAACGTTCAAACGCAGCATCGCCATCATCATGCCCGGTAGGGACTTATCACACCCGGCAAGGCCAACCAAAGCATCGTAGCAATGGCCGCGCATTGTAAGTTCAACGGTATCAGCAATCGCTTCACGCGATGCCAAAGAAGAACGCATGCCTTCGTGGCCCATCGCGATACCGTCTGTCACGGTGATTGTTGTGAATTCGCGTGGTGTGCCTTGGGCTCCCGAAACGCCAACTTTAACAGACTGTGCCTGACGGTTTAGGGAGATGTTGCAAGGTGCCGCTTCGTTCCAACATGTTGCCACGCCTACCAAAGGCTGGTGAATTTCTTCTTCAGTCATGTTCATCGCGTAATAGTAAGAACGGTGTGGTGCGCGCGCCGGTCCTTCGGTGACGTGACGGCTTGGCAGTTTGGATTTGTCGAATTTACCTGCAGACATAGGTTCTCTCCCCTAAAAAGATGTTTGCACTGGCATACCCAAGGGGCCGCTTCGCTGCAAGCGTCACATCAGCGGTTGACCCTCCTTGTGCGTCTCGATTAAATTTTAAGACTAACGCTAAGGATGATTGGCCATGTGGACGTTCGACTACACTGCACACAGGGCTTTTGTTGCACCAGCGGTGGAAAAATCCCAAATTTGGCGACTGATAGTTGGCATGGTTTTGATCATTGGGGTCTTTATCGGTCTTGGATCCTTAATCTACACGTTTGTATTTCAAGCGCTGACTTCTTTGAACGTGGGCATCGATGTTGCGAACGTCCTGTCCCTTTTGTTCAGTTTTGGAGCCGCCAGCGTTGGTGTTTTTGCTACGACCTATTTTGTGCATAATTGTTGGCCTGGCGTTATTTTTGGGCCTATTCGTGCGACATTGGCCCATTTCTTTTTGGTTGCTTTAGCCATCATTGCCCTGCTTGTGGCTTTGACGGTTTTGCCGCCATGGGGATTTGATGAGCCGTTGATTGCAAATCGGGCATTCTGGCCGTGGCTGCTGGTGCTGCCGATTGCGCTGATTAGTGTCCTGATCCAAACAAGCGCGGAAGAAATTTTGTTCCGTGGGTACCTTCAGCAACAACTAGGGGCTCGCTTTTCGTCACCTTGGATTTGGATGGTGTTGCCATCCGTTTTGTTCGGTTTTGCTCACTACGACCCCCAAGGCGCTGGTGAAAACGCATGGATTGTCGTGGCATGGGCCACCTTTTTTGGGATTGCGATGGCTGATCTTACGGCGCGTGCTGGTAATTTGGGTCCTGCTTTGGCCGTTCATTTTGTGAATAACATAACCGCATTATTGATAGTCGCGATGCCTGATGAATTTGGTGCGGCGGCGCTTTTTGTTCTACCATTTGATATGTCGAATATTGAAATGATCCGCGCATGGTTGCCCGTTGATTTTGCCACAACCTTCGTAATGTGGTTGGTTGCGAGACTTATAATACAGCGTTGATTGCATTTATCGCGCTGTCAGATTATCTGAAGGATAACAGACCCCAAAGGGACCAAAGGTATGAACTGGATTTCCAACTACGTCCGGCCGCGGATTAACTCAATTTTCTCACGTCGCGAAACGCCTGATAACCTTTGGACCAAGTGCAAAGAGTGCGGCACGATGCTGTTTCATCGTGAAGTTTCGGACAACCTGAACGTCTGCACCAGCTGTGGTCACCACATGGCTATAACGCCTCGTGATCGTTTTATTTCTTTGTTTGATGGTGGCATTTTTGCTGAAATAAATGTGCCGACCCCAATTGATGACCCTCTGACATTCCGCGATCAGAAAAAATATCCTGATCGTATGAAGGCGGCACAAAAAGGCACTGGCGAAAAAGATGCGATGCTGGTTGGCACCGGTGATATCGGTCGCACGCCGATTGTGGCCGCTGCGCAAGATTTCTCGTTCATGGGTGGTTCTATGGGCATGTATGTGGGCAACGCGATCATCGCGGCAGCTGAAGCTGCAGTTAAAGCTAAATGCCCATTGATTTTGTTTTCAGCCGCTGGTGGCGCGCGCATGCAGGAAGGCATTTTGTCCTTGATGCAAATGCCACGCTCAACTGTTGCGATCCAGATGCTGAAAGAAGCAGGGCTTCCGTACATTGTTGTCCTAACGCACCCAACAACAGGCGGCGTTACTGCCAGTTATGCAATGTTGGGCGATGTGCATATCGCTGAGCCAAACGCGTTGATC
>JAGSGK010000035.1 GCA_023955215.1 Paracoccaceae bacterium | reverse complement strand
CGGTGATGTTGGCGAAATCGAAGCGGTACGCCGCGTCTTTGGCCAAGGCAACACGCCACCTGTTAGTTCGACCAAGTCTATGACAGGTCACGCTCAAGGTGCCGCTGGCGCGTTAGAGGCAATTTTTAGCACGCTAATGCTGGACAATGATTTCATCGCCCGCTCGATCAACGTCAAAAACCTTGATCCTGCGCTCGACGCCTCTGAAATAGCACTTGAGACCAAGCAAAATGCCGGCCTCGATAGCGTTATGACAAACTCGTTTGGGTTTGGCGGCACTAATGGATCAATGATCCTTTCCAAATATCACGGGTAAGAATTTTATTATGACCAATATGTTAGCAGGAAAACGCGGCCTTATTATGGGTGTCGCCAATGAACGTTCTATCGCTTGGGGTATCGCTAAATCCATGGCCGAAGCTGGGGCAGAACTTGCCTTTACCTATCAAGGTGAAGCATTCGGTAAACGCCTTGAGCCATTGGCAGCCTCTGTTGGTTCCGACTTCATGGTCGACGTTGATGTAACAGATGATGCAAGCCTAGACGCCGCGTTCGATGCTTTGGGTTCACGCTGGCCCACAATCGACTTTGTGGTCCACGCTATCGCGTTTTCTGACAAGTCAGAACTCACAGGCCGTTTTCTGAACACCTCCCGCGCTAACTTTAAACATTCAATGGATATTTCAGCATATTCCTTCATCGAAGTTGCGCGCCGCGCACACCCATTGATGACTGAAAATGGCGGGACATTGTTAACATTGACCTACCAAGGTTCAAATCGCGTTGTACCAAATTACAACGTAATGGGCGTTGCCAAAGCGGCTCTTGAATCAGCAACACGTTACCTTGCCAACGATCTTGGACCAGAAGGTATTCGCGTTAACGCAATCTCACCTGGCCCAATGAAGACATTGGCAGGTGCCGCGATTGGCGGGGCACGCAAGACTTACAAACACACTGATCAAAATGCGCCAATGCGTTCAAACGCAACACTAGAAGCAGTAGGTGGCACAGCTGTTTATCTTGCGTCTGACGTCGGGGCTTATACCACAGGCGAAATCATTCGCGTGGATGGCGGCTACCACGTTTTAGGCATGCCACAGCCAGATCACCTGTAAGAAAATATAGAATTCGGGCGGAGCATGCAGGACAGCCTGCATAAATTCGCCCGATTTTCGCCCTAACATGGTCCACAGCTGCAAGTAGCAATGTCACCATGAAAAAACAGAACCCACATTTTGAAAAGATTTTAGCTCGCCGCGAAGCACGTGCGCGACGCTCTAATAAGATGGGACGCGTTCTGTTTTACATCTTCCTTATCTGCGCATCAGCAACACTGCGTTTATATCCAGAAATGGTGGAAGGTGTTGTGCTTTACCTCGCGAAAACACAACAAAAAAGCCAACTTGCAGCCGTCCAAGAGACACCTCGAGCCCCAGGTATCCGTCAAACTATGCCAAAAAACCGGATCAAAGTGCGCAGAGGCATCACTCGCCAATTAGAAAGTGATGCCACTGACAGTCAAGCAATGGCCAAAGAAGTTGAAAAAATGCTTAGCGAAATGCAAGCGGGCCATTAACAGCCCGCTTTAATCATTTGATTGCAACAACTTCGAAATCAAAGGTCAGTGTCTTGCCAGCAAGTGCGTGGTTTGCATCAAGCGTTACAGTCGCATCATCCATAGCAACGACAGTCACCGGCAACGGCTGACCACTTGGCGTTTGCATGTGAAGTGTGAGGCCGATTTCCAATGGAATACTATCTGGGATTCCTTCGCGTGGCACCGCTTGCTTCATCTCTTCAACAGCTTCGCCGTATGCCAAATCACAAGGAATATGTACGATCTTCTTTTCGCCAACTTCCATACCGGGCATCGCTTCATCAAGACCAACAATGATGTGACCAGAACCCACTTCAAATTCGAGCGGCTCACGGCCTTCTGAGCTATCAAAAACGCTGCCGTCTTCAAGGGTTCCTGTATAGTGAATGCTCACGTTGTCGCCTGTTTTGATCTTGGTCACGTTGATGTCCTTTGTGCCGTATTTTAAATTTCGCGCACACTGCCCCGAACAGATCATCGGGTAAACCCATCTTTTAGCCTTTTCGATCGCCATATCGCGTGCCACTGTGTTGAAAAAGCAGGAGACGACACATGCCTATTACCACGTGTATTTTCGACGCCTACGGCACTTTGTTTGATGTGGCTGCTGCTGCACGCCAAGCAGCAAGCGAACCACAGTTTTCCAAGATTAAGGATACGTGGCCACAACTGGCAGAACACTGGCGTCTCAAACAGCTGCAATACACTTGGCTGCGTGCCATCACACAGGCCCACACCGACTTTTGGGAAGTGACCCAAGACGGCCTAGATTGGGCATTGGAGAAATGCGGCGTTGATGGTGATGCAGAGCTACGCGAACGTCTGCTTGCGTTATATTGGGAACTACAGGCCTATCCAGAGGTTCCCGAGATGCTGCAAACCTTAAAGGCAGCAGGCTTGAACACGGCCATTTTGTCCAACGGGTCCCCTGATATGTTGGATGGTGCAGTCCAATCTGCTGGGATCGAAACCTTGTTGGATGAGAACCTGTCTGTGCAAAGTGTTGGCATCTTCAAACCGGATTCACGTGTGTATGACCTTGTGGAGCAACGTTTCGGTTGCGCCAAAGATGAGGTATTGTTCGTATCCTCAAATGGATGGGACGCTGCGGGTGCTACTGGTTATGGGTTCACAACCGCATGGGTGAACCGTTCTGGCGAACCTATGGACCGTATGCCATGGAAGCCAAAACACGTCTTGCGCGACCTGACCGACATCCCCAAAATTGTCGCGCTTTGATCCAAGCCCCCAACCTTATCCACTCGCACTTCAGAAGGACCTGACATGAACATCGATATGATCCGTGCTGCGGCACAACGTATTCAGGGTCACGCACGTTATACGCCCTTGCTGAATTCGCCGTTTTTGGATGAAATTGCTGGCCGCCGGGTTTGGGTCAAACCTGAATGTTTACAACACACTGGCAGTTTTAAATTTCGAGGTGGCTGGTCTGCCCTATCGGCACTCGACGAACAAACCCGCGCAAAGGGTGTGATTGCATTCTCAAGTGGCAATCACGCACAAGGGGTTGCCTTGGCTGCACGTTCACACGGCGTGCCATCCGTGATCATCATGCCATCTGACGCCCCTGCCCTAAAGATCGCGAACACAAAAGCCTTGGGTGCCGAAGTTGTTCTATATGACCGCGACGGCGAAAGCCGTGACGCCATTGGTGCGGCTATGTCCAAAGAACGCGGACTAACCTTGATCAAACCCTATGATGAGCCTGAGGTGATTGCAGGCCAAGGCACCGTTGGCCTAGAGATCGCAACCCAAGCGGCCGAACACGGCATCACCAAAGCTGAAGTGATAGTGTGTTGTGGCGGCGGTGGCCTAACCAGCGGCATCGCCCTTGCCTTGGAAGAGGATGCGCCTGACATGTTGGTGCGTCCTGTTGAGCCTGAGGGCTTTGATGATGTCGCCCGCTCGCTCAAAGACGGTGTAATTCGCAGCAATGCGGCGACCTCCGGTAACATCTGTGATGCGGTCATAACGCTACAACCCGGCGACATTACCTTTCCTATCATGAAACGGCTATGTGGTTCTGGCCTAACCGTTTCTGAAGACGAAGCATTGCAAGCCATGGCGCAGGCCTTTAGCCGCCTGAAACTTGTTGCAGAACCCGGGGGCGCAATCGCGCTTGCCTCTGCACTATACCGATCTGACCAAATCACAGGCGATGATGTTATCGTCGTTATTTCCGGCGGCAACGTCGACGCAGCCCTTTTCCAAACAGCCCTTTCGCGCTTCGGAGTTTGATATGACCAATTTTACAATCGCCAGTTTCAACGTCAAAAATTTAATTGGTGAGGACAAAGAATACTACAAATTCCAAAAATACACGCCAGAAGAATACGCATGGAAAGCAGATTGGCTGTCTGAACAGCTGCAAACCATGAACGCCGATATCGTTGGCTTTCAGGAGATATTTGAGGAAAGCGCGCTGCGTGATGTGATCGCAGAGGCCGACGCCGAAGGGATCGAAGACAACGCGGCCCATATTCCGGACAAAACCAAACGCTACCGCAAACGCGCAATTTTCCGCAAATTGGCTTACACCCCCTATACAAATGCAGCCCTCGCATTTGCACCAAACCTGAATGATGGTGGTGCCGGTGAACGCCGCCCCGGTCTTGCGATCCTGTCGCGCTTTGGCTTTGTCGGTGAACCTGAGGTAATCCAAGACCTGGACGAAGACCAAATCAAATGGACTGGTAAAAGTCAGGAAGGCAGCTATGTCCTCAAACGCCTTTCACGCCCGATCCTTAAGGTCCGTGTTCCTGTTGGCGATGCAGTCGTCACAATTTTTAACTGCCATCTGAAATCAAAGCTGGGTGAATATGATGTGCCTGAAGGTGCAGAGTTTCCAGCAGAAGCAGTCTTGACTGACTACGATCCAGTTGGCCGCGCGATGGGTGCAATGCGTGCCTCAATGCGCCGCATGACCGAAGCCTGCGTGTTGCGCCGTTTGATTGTTGAAGAACTGCATGCTGGTAATCCTGTTATGGTTATGGGTGATTTCAATGACGGCGAACACGCAGTCAGCAGCGAAATCATCAGCGGCGAAGCCCCGTTCAAAAACTATTCTTGGATGCTGCGCCATGATGCCAAGGCCTCTAATGATCGCTATTCCAAAGAACAAAACATCCAGATCACCGAAGATATCGAACGCGTGCGCCTGCACTCAGCTGAAAAACAATTCGTGCGCAAATCAGCCCGCGATATGGTGTTCACTGCGGCCTTTGGTGGCAACTTTGAAAGCATCGATCAGATCTATATGTCCCGCCATTTTATGGCTGACACCCCTAACAGCATCGGTGAGATGGAATATTTCAGCGTCCTGAACGATCACCTAACAGACGGCAGCCATCCTGAAGCCCCGTATAACAAACTGGCGTCAGATCACGGCCAGATCATCGCGCATATGCGCCTAAACGATCGCAGCAAACGAGGCTAATTCATGAAGTATGCGCATCTTGAAAACACAAAACTGCACTACAGGATTGATGGGCCAGAGGACGGCGCACCTGTTGTGTTCGCCAACTCCCTTGGCACTGATTTGCGCCTATGGGATCCAATCATGCCTTTGCTTCCAAAAGGTCTGCGCATTTTGCGGTTCGATAAGCGTGGCCATGGCCTAAGCGCATGCCCACCTGCCCCATATTCCATGGGATCGTTGATCACCGATACCGAACAATTGATGGATCATACGGGCTTCAAAGACGCCCTATTTGTGGGTCTGTCCATTGGTGGCATGATCGCTCAAGGGCTGGCCGTGAAGCGTTTGGATTTGATCCGTGCAATGGTTTTATCCAATACAGCAGCAAAAATTGGGAATGCTCCGATGTGGTCAGACCGCATTGATGTTGTCCAAACGCAAGGCATCGAAGCACTAGCCGACGGCGTCATGCAGCGCTGGTTTGGTAAAGCATTCTGTGCGGGCCCCGACCTTGAACTATGGCGCAACATGTTGGTTCAGCAAAGCGTCCAGGGTTACACTGGCTGTTGCGCGGCTATCTCAGGTACTGATTTTTACACGCCAACCTCAGGTCTGCGCCTGCCAACCTTGGGTATTGCGGGGTCAGAAGATGGTTCAACCCCACCCGATTTGGTGCGCGAAACCGTTGATCTTATCCCCGGAAGCACGTTCCATCTGATGCGTAAAGCTGGCCACCTGCCTTGCGTCGAGCAACCGATCGAGTATGCACAGGTTTTGACAGACTTCATGCGCAGTACAGGACATATCTAACCCATGGCAGCTTCCGTTTTTGACAGCCCACTTTACGCCAAATTGTTTCCATCAGGCGACACTGGCCGCCTATTTACGGACAGTGCAGCCATTCGGGCCATGCTTTTGGTTGAGGGCGCATTGGCAAAAGTCCAAGGTAAATTGGGTGTGATCCCAGATGAAAGCGGTGCTGCTATCCACCGCGCAAGCCTTGAGATCACCGTCGATCCAGGTGCCATCGCGGCATCAACAGGACAAAACGGGGTGTGTGTTCCTGGGTTGGTCGCTGCATTTCGCAAAGAAATGGAAGCGCCAGAGCACAGCGCCTTCGCCCACTGGGGTGCCACAAGCCAAGACATCATCGATACCGCGTTGATGTTGCGTATGCGCCAAGCGCTGACGCTAGCAGAAACCGATCTCAAAACCATCCTAACTTCGCTTGCAAACCAAGCGGCGAAATATGCAGATCAGCCAATGCCTGCGCGCACCTATAGCCAGCATGCGACGCCCACCAGTTGGGGCGCTGTGATTGCAACATGGGGCATGCCTTTGCTCGATGCACTAAAGGAACTGGACGAACTGCGCGCATCATCGCTTTGGGTTTCCCTGAGTGGCGCGGCGGGCACCTCATCGGCACTTGGCCCCAAAGCTGATCAAACACGCACGGATTTGGCCGCAGCACTTGGCCTGAATGATCCCAAACGCAGTTGGCATACAGACCGCACCCCAGTTTTAAGGATCGCGGATTGGAGCGCACGGGTCACAACAATCTTAGGCGCGATGGGCCAAAGCCTGATTGGGCTTAGCGCTGGTGGGATCGACGAAGTCACGCTTGGAGCATCCGGTGCATCGTCCACAATGCCACAAAAACAAAACCCAGTCGCGCCATCAGCCATTGTCGCACTGTCAAATCAGGTTTCAGGTCTGCGCAGCAGCTTACATGCAGCTGCAGTTCACCAACACCAACGCGATGGTGTTGCATGGTTCACTGAATGGATGACACTGCCCCAAATCATGTTGTCCGGTGCATCTGCATTGTTCCATGCTAAAACCCTAAGCGCCAACATGACGCCCCAAACAGAAAATATGAATGATGCCTTGGGCGGGCTTGGGTTAATTCACGCCGAGGCACTGAGCTTTGCACTTGCTGAAACTATGCCGCGCCCCGATGCCCAAGCCGAAACTAAAAAGCTATGCGCACAGGCGATAGAAACGGGTCAAGAACTGGCAACGGTTGCACAGGTCGCGCATCCGTCGATTTCCTCTGCGACATTCCAAGCCACACAACAAATGGGATGTGCGCCCAATCAAGCGCGCGCATTCGCTGCAGCTGTTAAAGCCCTCTAGAAATGCGCCTACCCGTACTGTTCATCATGTTCACCGTCATGATCGATGCGATGGGCATTGGTCTGATTATGCCCGTAATGCCCGATTTGATGGTCGAAGTGGGTGGCGGTACTTTGGGGGCAGCCGCCTTATGGGGTGGGTTGTTATCCACGTCATTTGCCGCGATGCAGTTCCTGTTTGGACCTGTCGTGGGCGGGCTATCTGATAGGTTCGGGCGCCGTCCGATCTTGTTGGTTTCCTTGGTGGCAATGGCCGCTGACTATCTGCTGATGGCCGTCGCAGGGACCATTTGGTTGCTTTTCATTGGCCGCATCATTGGCGGAATTACGGCCGCGACACACTCAACCGCGAATGCATACATCGCGGATATCTCCAAACCCGAAGATAAGTCCGCCAATTTCGGATTGATCGGTGCGGCCTTCGGGCTCGGGTTTGTCCTTGGGCCATTGATTGGTGGCTTGTTGGCCGAATACGGCACCCGCGCCCCGTTCTATGCCGCCGCAGTTCTGTCGGGACTAAATGCACTGTTCGGATGGGTAGTCTTGAAAGAAACCGTCACTGACGCGATCCGGCGCCCATTTTCACTGAAACGCGCAAATCCGTTTGGCGCGTTTAAAGCCCTGAGCAAGCTCCCAATGATCGGTACCCTACTTGGCGTTTATTTTGTCTATTCCATCGCGCACACAGTATACCCCGCCATCTGGAGCTATTTTGGCAAGGAACGCTTTGATTGGGATCCGGCAACCATCGGATTATCCTTGGGGCTGTTTGGGATCATGATGGCAGTTGTCCAAGGGTTTCTGATCCGCCCAGCGATCAAATATTTGGGGGAACGGGGAACAATCATTTACGGATTGTTCTTTGATATCATAGCGTTTGGCTTTCTAAGCCTTGTGACTTCGGGAACCGTTGCATTGTTTTTCATCCCTGTTGCTGCACTTGCAGGGATCGTCTCGCCAGCGCTTCAAGGATTGATGTCACAGGCCGTCGGAGATGATCAACAAGGGGAGCTGCAAGGCGCATTGACGTTATTGTCCGCACTGGCCATGATCATTTCACCAATGTTGATGACCAGCATCTTTGCCGCATTCACCGCAGAGACAGCACCCTTCTACATGCCAGGTGCACCATTCTTACTGGCACTTATCCTAACGTTGATCGCAATAGCGCTGTTCATGCGCCACCGCACTTCAGGTGACGCTACGGAATAAGCAGTCCGGCCCCCAAGGTTACCTTTTTTCTTGAGCTATGCGCCGACACAGGCCAGCATGATGAAAAGCCTGAGCTAATGGAGCCGTCATGCAAACAATCAAAGCCGCCGTCTGCCACGCATTTGGAGAACCCTTGCGTGTTGAGGATATACAACTGCGATCTCCTGAAATGGGCGAAGTCGAAGTAACATTGGACGCTGTTGCGATCTGCCATTCCGACATCTCATTCGCTGGTGGCGCATGGGGTGGATCATTGCCAGCAGTCTACGGCCACGAAGCCGCAGGTCGCATTAGTGCTGTCGGTAATGGTGTGAACGGATTGGCGGTTGGGGACAGTGTTGTTGTGACATTGATACGATCCTGCGGCACATGCCCAAGCTGTGCTGGCGGCAAACCAACGGTCTGCGAAACCTCTTATGACGGTGACCACGGGCCGATCAAAACAGCTGAAGGTGAGAAATTACACCAAGCGATGGCAACCGGTGGTTTTGCAGAAAAAGTCGTTGTTGACCAACGCCAACTGGTCAAAATTTCACATGACATTCCAAAAGATGCTGCCAGCCTAATTGCATGTGGCGTGATCACAGGTGTTGGGGCGGTTATTAACGCTGCTAATCTGCGTGCCGGACAAGACGTTGTCGTCATTGGTGCTGGGGGCGTTGGCCTGAACGCCATTCAAGGTGCCCGCATTGCTGGTGCGCGACGCATCGTTGCCGTTGATATGAGTGAAGAAAAACTGGCCATCGCCAAAGAATTTGGCGCAACTCATGGCGTTTTGGCCACGGCCGAAAAACCATGGCGCGCAAGCTATAAGGCATTGGGTGGGCGCGGTGCGGAAGCGGTTATCGTCACCGTGGGCGCGATCCCAGCCTATGAGGATGCACCTAAATATCTGGGCCGCGGTGGCAAAGTCATCATGGTCGGCATGCCCCACTCAGGCGCAATGGCTGAATTTGAGCCCGTCATGTTGGCGGCTGTTGGTCAGGGCATGATTGGGTCAAAGATGGGTGACGTTGTTATTCAACGCGATATTCCATGGATGGTCGATTTGTACACTCAGGGGCGTTTGAAGTTGGATGAATTGATTTCTGGCCGTTGGTCATTGGACCAAATCAACGAAGCAATTGCGGATACCAAAACGGGTTCTGCGCGGCGTAACGTGATTATGTTCGATAGGTAGGATTAGGGCGCTGCCCCCGCTCGCCTTTGGCGATCTCCCCCGGAGTTTAATTGGTAAGATGAAGTTGGGCCCGTTATGAAGCTGCAAGATTTAGAAGTCATTGTTACAGCGCCTCCCCCACCTGGATGGGGCGGTCGATATTGGATCTTGGTTAAGGTCACAACGGACACAGGCATTGTTGGTTGGGGGGAATGCTATGCCTCCTCCATTGGACCGATTGCGATGAAAGCGGTTATCGAGGACGTTTTTGCCCGTCATATGCAAGGCGAGAACCCTGAGAACATCGAATTGATGTATCGCCGTGTTTACTCTTCTGGATTTACGCAGCGTCCTGACCTTACCGTTATTGGCGCATTTTCGGGACTTGAAATCGCATGTTGGGATGTTTTGGGCAAAGACCGTGATCGGCCTGTTCACGCCCTAATTGGTGGGCGCATGAATGATCGCATCCGTGCCTATACCTACCTTTATCCTTTGCCTCACCACGACATTAATACTTTTTGGACATCGCCAGAGATGGCAGCCGAGTCTGCACTTGATTGCGTGGCGCGTGGATACACTGCGGTTAAGTTTGACCCTGCTGGCCCATACACCCTGCGCGGTGGGCACATGCCTGCCATGAGTGACATCACCCAATCTGTCGCCTTTTGCAAAGCCATCCGCGACGCCGTTGGTGATAAGGCGGATCTGCTATTTGGAACCCATGGTCAGTTCACCACTGCGGGTGCCATTCGGTTGGCCCAAGCCATCGAACCCTATAGCCCACTTTGGTATGAAGAACCTGTGCCGCCAGACGCTGTCGAGCAAATGGCCCAAGTGGCGCGCAGCACCCGTATACCTGTTGCGACAGGTGAGAGACTGACAACAAAGGCCGAGTTCGCGCCCGTCTTGCGCAGTGGGGCCGCCGCGATTTTGCAACCTGCATTGGGCCGTGCAGGCGGTATCTGGGAGATGAAAAAGGTTGCCGCGATGGCTGAGGTTTACAACGCGCAAATGGCACCGCACTTGTATGCGGGCCCCATTGAGTGGGCCGCCAACATCCAATATGCGGCATCTATCCCAAACATCCTGATGTGTGAGTGCATTGAAACCCCATTCCACGACCAATTGATCAAAGGCAGCATTCGCGTTGAGGACGGTTTTATCACCCCTCCAACAGCCCCCGGCCTGGGCATTGATGTCGACGAGGCACTGGCGCGCGCCCACCCATACATTGACGATGGTCTGCATTTGGAAATGCAAGAAGCGCCATGTGACTATGTGAATGGCAATTCCTTTGCAGGTGGGGCCCCTATCAAGACTATGAAACGGGGCGTTAAATAGTGCTGCAAGAATACAAAGACCGCGAAATAACATTGGACAATTACGGCTCACCTCGTCTCGTTGACCATCAAAGTGGTTGGGAGCTAGTCCGAGTGAAAACCTACCCTGGTTCCGAACAAATGAACGATTTTCATTTTTTTAATAGACGCGAAAAAATTGACCCTATTCTTGTGATTATTTCAAGCGGATGGGGAGATGCTCAGCGCGCACAAGAACTAGGTTTACCATATCACCTAACTGCTGAACGTCGCGCATTTCGTGCCGTGCATGGTCAAACATTCAAGGTGTCGCAGCTAGGTGAAAAACATGACTTTGTAACCGAACCTTGGCCAGATCAGCAGTTAAAAAGTTTCGCGGAATTGGTGTTCATCGCCTGTGATCGGCTTGGTTGGTATGAAGACGAACCAATAAAGCCTGACATTTTAGATTTTAGCCCAGTGAACTGGGATGACAGCCTTCATCAAAAAATAATTCACGAGTGAAGGCTGTTTTATGAGCTATTTGGATTCCGTCGTTAACCCGGTTTAGTGCCTTTCCCTTGCGCCTGCGTTTCGCTATCTGATGTTTTAACTTAAAACACCCACGACCAAAGGATACCGTAGCCATGGCGCTGGAAAAGAAATTCGACGCGACAACCGCAGAACCCCGTCTTTATCAAGCATGGGAAGCGGCCGGTTGTTTTGTGGCAGGCGCAAATGCCAAGCCAGAGGCCAGCAGCTATTGCATCATGATCCCACCGCCAAACGTCACGGGCGTTTTGCACATGGGTCACGCGTTCAACAACACGCTTCAAGACATCATGATGCGCTGGAAGCGGATGCAGGGTTTTGACACGCTATGGCAGCCGGGCACCGATCACGCGGGCATCGCCACGCAGATGGTTGTGGAACGTAAACTGGCCGAAACACAGCAGCCTTCACGCGCTGAAATGGGGCGCGATTCGTTCCTTGAAAAGGTTTGGGAGTGGAAAGAAGAATCTGGCGGTCAGATCATCAACCAGCTCAAACGCCTTGGCGCGTCTTGCGATTGGGATCGTGAAGCCTTCACCATGTCAGGCAACTTCCCTGATGCCGTGGTCAAAGTATTTGTTGAAATGTACAACAAGGGCCTGATCTATCGCGGCAAACGTCTGGTCAATTGGGACCCGCATTTCGAGACAGCGATTTCCGATCTTGAAGTCGAAAATGTTGAGACGCCGGGCCACATGTGGCACTTCAAATATCCACTCGCTGGTGGCGCGACCTATACCTACATCGAAAAAGATGAGGACGGAAACGTCACACTGGAAGAGGAGCGCGATTACATTTCAATCGCAACCACACGTCCAGAAACCATGCTGGGTGATGGCGCGGTTGCTGTGCATCCATCGGACGAACGTTACGCGTCTATCGTTGGCAAGTTGTGCGAAATTCCGGTTGGTCCGAAAGAATTCCGCCGCCTGATCCCGATCATCACAGATGAATATCCTGACAAGGATTTCGGATCTGGTGCGGTTAAGATCACAGGTGCCCACGATTTTAACGACTACCAAGTTGCCAAACGTGGCGGCATTCCGATGTTCAACCTAATGGACACGAAAGCCGCAATGCGCGCCGATGGGAAACCCTATGCCGAAGAAGCTGCGATTGCCCAAGCGATTGCGAATGGAACGCAGAAATTTGACGAGGCGATGATCGCCGCGATGAACCTTGTGCCCGAAGAATACCGTGGCATGGATCGCTTTGAGGCGCGCAAGAAGGTTGTCCAAGACATCACCGATGAGGGGCTGGCCGTTATGGTGCCCGTCACGACAACGGATGATGAGGGTGAAGAGACAACAACGTTGATCCCTTATGTTGAGAACAAGCCGATCATGCAGCCTTACGGCGACCGATCAAAGGTTGTGATCGAACCGTTACTGACGGACCAATGGTTCGTAGACACGGATCAGATCGTTGGACCAGCCTTGGACGCTGTACGCAATGGCGATGTGAAAATCATGCCAGAGAGCGGCGAGAAGGTTTATTACAACTGGTTGGACAACATCGAGCCATGGTGCATCTCGCGCCAGCTTTGGTGGGGACATCAGATTCCGGTTTGGTATCTACCAAGCATTAAGAGCAAAGGCGCGACAAACAGTATTGATGATGCTGTTCTCGATTTCGATTCACCTATCACTTTTTGTGCGTCCAATGAGGACGAGGTTCGCGAACAAGTCGCAAGTTATCTCGATGAACAAGGTCTGACATTCGAATTTTGGCATGACGGATACGAAAACCCGACAGAGCTTAAGCAAGAGTTTGAGGTAAACGGTGGTGTACCACTGTGGCAGGACCCCGACGTCCTAGACACATGGTTCTCCTCCGGCCTTTGGCCCATCGGCACGCTTGGCTGGCCCGAAGAAACCGACGCCCTCAAACGCTATTTCCCAACCTCTGACCTGATCACGGGCCAAGACATCCTGTTCTTCTGGGTTGCGCGGATGATGATGATGCAGCTGGCGGTCGTCGATGAAATCCCGTTCAACACCGTCTACCTGCACGGGCTTGTGCGGGACGCCAACGGCAAGAAGATGAGCAAATCAACGGGCAACGTCATCGACCCGCTCGACATCATCGATGAATACGGCGCCGACGCGCTGCGCTTTACCAATGCGGCGATGGCCTCCCTTGGTGGTGCGTTGAAGCTGGATACGAAACGGATTGAGGGCTACCGCAACTTCGTGACCAAGCTGTGGAATGCCGGCACTTATGGTGATTTCAAAGGTACCTTTGATGTGCCTCATGCGGACGGCGTGCCTGAAACAACCCTCCCGTTGAACAACTGGATCAAGGGCGAAATTGCCAAGACACGCGAAGCCGTGGACGCGGCGCTGGACACCTACCGTTTCAACGATGCAGCCAGCACGCTTTACAGCTTTGTCTGGAACACTTTCTGCTCGCAATACCTTGAGTTCACCAAACCCGTTCTGGACGGTGATGATGCAGCTGCGGCGGCTGAAACCAAGGCGACATATGCATGGGCGTTCGATCAATGCTTGATCCTGTTGCACCCAATCATGCCGTTTGTGACCGAAGAACTGTGGGGCGCAAAAGAGCGGCCAAAGATGTTGGTTCACACCGATTGGCCAACATACACGGCTGCTGATCTGGTTGACGCGCAAGCGGACGCTGATTTGTCATGGACCGTTGCAATGATCGAGGCGATCCGTTCGGCGCGTGCCCAAATGAACGTACCGGGTGGTGATTTCGTACCGTTGGTCGTTGTGGGCATGGACGCGGCGGCAACATCGGCGTGGGATCAGAACGAGGCGTTGATCAAACGCTTTGCCCGTATCGAGAGCCTAACAGCAGTCGATACGATGCCAAAAGGCACCGCAGCTTTGGCGGTTAGCGGTGGCGCATTCGGTATTCCGCTGGACGGCATCATCGATGTTGCGGCTGAAAAGGCCCGCCTTGAAAAGACATTGGGTAAATTGGCCAAGGAATTGGGTGGCCTGCGTGGCCGTCTGAACAACCCTAAATTCGCGGACAGTGCACCGGCTGAGGTCATCGAAGAGACCAAAGCCAACCTAGCACTGCGCGAAAATGAAGAATCCAAGTTGAAAGACGCGTTGTCTCGCATCTCTGAACTTGGCTAATTGATCATACCGTTGCGCCCCATGCGCGGGCGCAACGGTTACTTAAAGACAGCTGGACGTTTTTGTAACGTCGCTGCAACCACTTCCATTTGTTCAGGTGTTCCCACCAACGCTGCTTGTTCTTGGCTTTCTGCCAACAGGATTTCTGTGTCTGATGCGGTCTCACTTAAGGTCATCAACCGCTTTGCCGCACGAATGGCTGATGGGCTCCGCCCTGCAATCTCTGTCGCCAAAGCAAACGCCGCAGCCAATGGATCATCCGCCAATTCAGTGACCAATCCCCAAGCCAACGCTTGATCTGCCAAAACAGGCGTTGCGGTGTAGGTTAGTTTGCGCATCACATCAGGTGCCACCAATTTCGGCAGTAGCACCATACCACCCATGTCAGGCACAATGCCCCACTTCAGCTCCATCACCGCAATTTTGGTGTCTGGTCCAGCAATGCGAATATCAGCCCCCAGCGCCAATTGGCACCCTGCCCCAAACACAGGACCGTGCAGCGCCGCGATCACTGGGATAGGAAGGCGCGACCATATCATAGCGACCTCTTGCCACTGATTTGTGGTTCCATTTCCGTGGGTGCGTGGCATCAACTGCCCTGCCGGATCGACACCGATCATCTGTCCAAGGCTGCCAATATCGATGCCCGCGCAAAACGCACGTCCCTCGCCAGACAGCACAACAACACGTGCATCAGATGCCGCAATCTCATCACCTGCCGCAATGATCGCAGTAATCATTTCCTGATCCACAGCATTCATTTTGTCGCTGCGGGTCAGGCGCACATGCGCGATGTGATTTTCATAGGTGACGGATATGCGGCTCATGATGTCTCTCCAAATGCTTGGGAACACAACAGACGATTGGCGCACCAAATACCAGCAGGACGTTAGGGAACGAAGCGTTCAACCGCACGCATCATGCCAAGGCCTTTGTCATAAACCAGTTTGGTGATCCAACGTCCCTGCGCAGCTTTTGCCACAATACCAACACCAGCAGGCACAAAGCGCATCGCGCCTGTCGCCATTGTTGCTGCCATAAAACCACGGCGTGTCATCTTAGCCATTTCGAAACCTCCAGTTGCGAACGATTCTCAAGTAAGCACGTGTTGCACCGTTTTCAAGGGTTGCCCGCCCACAGCGCCATAGGCTACGCATTTGAAATGACAGATTTTCGCTTTACCGCTCTCGCCCAATCATTGCCATCAACCGTGCCATTTGTGGGGCCAGAAACCCAAGAACGGGCACAAGGGCGTGCCTTTGGTGCGCGCCTTGGTGCGAATGAAAATGTGTTCGGCCCATCCCCAAAGGCAGTTCAGGCCATGGCCGAAACCACCCAATGGATGTACGGCGATCCAGAAAGCTATGACTTGCGCCATGCCCTTGCCGATCACCACGGTTGTTCGGCTGATCATATCGTTGTTGGCGAAGGGATTGATGGCTTATTGGGCTATCTGGTCCGCCTATTCGTGGCAGATGGCGATGCTGTCGTCACATCAGACGGTGCCTATCCAACGTTCAATTATCACGTGGCGGGCTTTGGCGGTACTTTGCACAAAGTTCCCTACCTTGATGATCACGAAGATCCCACCACGCTATTTAGCAAAGCAGCCAAAACTGGTGCTAGATTGATTTACCTTGCCAACCCTGACAATCCGATGGGGACGTGGCACAAGGGTAAAACGTTGGCTGCGGCCCTAGATATTTTGCCTG
>JAGSGK010000047.1 GCA_023955215.1 Paracoccaceae bacterium | reverse complement strand
CCTTTGTCAGGCCGGCGCTCCATCAGCCATGCGCCATCTGAGCGACGGCCCAAATACACCGTGCCATGGCGTACTGGCTTTGGCTTCTTAGGTGTCTTTTGGGGCAGTTCTAGCGCTGTGCCTTTTTTACGCGCTTTGCAAGGCTCCCGCCACGGACAGATGTCACATGTTGGTGATTTTGGTGTGCAAATAGTTGCGCCCAAGTCCATGACAGCTTGGGCGTAATCGCCTGTGCGTAGTTTTGGCGTTAGACGTTCTGCCTTGGCCGTCAGTTCTGCCTTAGCTGCGGGTAGTGGTGTGTGAATATCGTAAAGCCGCGCCATCACGCGTTCGACGTTCCCGTCTACCACAACATGCCGCAAATCATAGGCGATCGAAGAAATTGCAGCCGCAGTGTAGGGGCCAATTCCTGGCAAACTTAGGAGGGTCGCGTGATCATCGGGAAACACTCCGCCATGTTCATTCGTGATGGTGCGCGCGCATTTCAATAGGTTTCGGGCGCGGGCGTAGTAACCTAAGCCAGCCCACTCCCCCATAACATCGCCATCTGCAGCTGCAGCAAGGTCCGCAACTGTGGGCCAACGCGCGGTGAACCGATTAAAATAGTCTTTAACTGCGGCAACAGTCGTCTGTTGCAGCATAACTTCTGACAACCAAATTCGATAGGGATCAGGGCGCACACCGGCCTTTTTTTCAGTTGGTGGCGTGCGCCAAGGCATTGGGCGCGCATGAACATCGTACCATTCAAGTAGATCTGAACTGAGATCACGCAATCTTTATGCTCCGCATTGTCTTGTTTCGCTGGTCTGAGCGGGGTGATCCGCTATTATAAGTGTCGATAGTGAGGAACATAGCTTTGGTTCAGCGACGCACCAGCACAAAAGGATTCAAACGCACAGCAACTTTGTTGGGCAACCGAATTCGCACGGCCAGTGAAAGTCGCGGTTTTGCGCAAAGCCGCTTGCTGACCAATTGGGCAGAGATCGCAGGACCAGATATTTCCTCAATCGCACGACCTGTCGAAGTTAGCTATGCGCGCGGCGGCATGGGCGCGACCCTTACATTGCTGACGACGGGTGCGCAGGCACCGATGCTAGAGATGCAAAAGGAACAAATTCGCGCTAAAGTTAATTCGGTGTATGGTTATAACGCTATCGCCCGGGTGCGGATCACGCAAACTGCGACTACGGGTTTTGCTGAAGGTCAGGTCGATTTTACCCATCGCCCCAAATCAGTAAGCGAAATGGTTCCAGACGCAGGAATTGTGAAACGTGCAGCAGAGACAACCCAAGCTGTCGGTGATGATGGGCTGCGTGAAGCCCTTGAGCGACTTGGCACCAATGTAATGAAACAAAAAACCTCCCAGACCTAAGGACTACGATATGAAACGCATTCTTCCAATGATTGTCGCCGCGCTTGTCGGCGTTGGCGCGTACTTTATTTTTGTACACGAACCCTCAAACAGCGTATCTCAATCTGCGGAATTAACCGCACCGGCAGAAGCTGTTGCAACCGAAGTTGCCGATAATGCTGATGGTGACGCTGAAGTAGACACATCAACTATTCCTGACATGATGATTGGCAATCCGGATGCCAAAGTCACTGTAATCGAATATGCATCCTATACTTGTCCCCACTGTGCTTCGTTTCATGCGGGTACATTTAAGGACCTAAAGAAAAACTACATTGATACGGACAAGATCAACTTTGTCTTCCGTGAAGTGTATTTCGATCGTTACGGTTTGTGGGCATCCATGATTGCGCGTTGTGCAGGGCCAGAAAAATTCTTTGGTTTGACAGACCTGATGTTCCAATCCCAATCGTCATGGACACGTGCCGGTGAGCCAGCAGCAATTATTGATGAATTGCGCAAACTTGGTCGTCTTGCCGGAATTGATGGTGAAACGCTTGAAGTCTGCTTGAACGACAATGAAAAAGCTAAAACCCTGATCGCTTGGTATCAAGAAAAAGCGGGTGCAGATAACATCGATAGCACCCCTAGCTTTATCATCAATGGTAAGAAGCACACGAACATGAGCTTTGCTGAGATGTCAGAGATTATCGACGCTGAGCTAGAGTAAACTTTCAAGACAATAGTTGGCGCGTCTTTTGGCGCGTCAGCAATTCGTCGTTTGGGTGCGGCGACCATTATGCCAATGGCAATTTTTTTAATGCCGATTGCAATGCGCTATCATCGTCAAATTCCAAACGAACGGGCAAGGTAATGACCTTTGTTCGAAACGCCGAAGGCAAGCGTACCGCATCCTTTTCAGTTGTAACCAATTGTGCGCCTTTTGCGCGGGCATCGGCTTCAAATCGTGCAAGCAGATTGGTGGATAGCTTTTGATGATCATCTAACGGTTCAGTGTGCACCACTTCTGCCCCTAATTTGCGTAATGTCGCAAAGAATTTTTCTGGATACCCAATTCCGGCGAAGGCAAACGCCCGCGTATCGGTCCAGTCCATGCCTGTCATCAGCGGTTCTAAGGCTGCCGTTAGGTGAGGTGTTTGGAGTTGTGGCTGAGAGTTTGCAAAGGTTTCCTGCGTTGATGGCGTTCCAATTGACAACAATAAATCTGCGCGCGCCAATCCTTCGATGATTGGTTCACGCAATGGGCCTGCTGGCAAACATTGCCCATTCCCAAAGCCACGTTTGGCATCAACGACGATAATGGATAGGTCTTTATGAAGTGCAGGGTTTTGGTGGCCGTCGTCCAGTACAACAACTGTAGCACCTGCGTCTTGCGCGGCTTTACCACCCAATGCGCGATCCTTTGAAACCCAAACTTCTGCAAAAGCAGCAAGTAGTAAAGGCTCGTCACCTACCTGATCCGCTGTGTGAATTGCTGGGTCCACACGAACTGGACCTTCCAACGTGCCGCCATAGCCGCGGCTGACGATATGTGGGGTGTGAAACAGATCACGTAAACGCTCGGTGACTGCGATAACGGTCGGGGTCTTGCCAGTTCCACCAGCGTTGATGTTACCGATACAAACAACGGGTATGTCTAGCTTTAGGTATGATCCTTTTGCCAGCCGCCATGCTGTAGCCGCGGCGTAAAGATGGCCCAAGGGTGCAAGTACTTTGGCTTGCCAGCTAGAAGGTTGGTCCCAGAACTTTGGTGCGCGCATCAATCGTTTCCTCCTTCAACGGCATCTAAGGCAGTTGCGACTAATTCGGTAATCCGGTCAGTTACATCCGCACCTTGTGAGACGACATCCCAACCCGACATCGCCATAGATGCAGCATGATCAGGTGAAACTAATTGCGCCACTGCCACGCCAAGGGCCCCGGTGTCATTGACAATGCGTGCAGCGCCTGCCGCTGCTAACCTTGTATAGCTTGGCATATAATTGCGCACATTTGGTCCATAAAGGATCGCGGTTCCCAAACCCGCTGCCTGCAATGGATCAAGACCATGCTGGCCAGATGCCAATGAACTGCCAAGGAAGGATAGCGGGGCAATGCGATACCAAAGCCCCAATTCGTCCTGGGCGCTGGCCAACAAGACTTGGCAATTGTCATCGGGCATTTCGCCGTCTTCCCAACGTGAACTGCGCAAACCATCGTCCTTCATTTGCGCTTCACAGGCAGATGCTTGTTCCTCACTGGCTGGATTCAAAACCAACAGCAGGCGATGCGAAAGGCGAAGGGCGTGGCGGTGCGCGGCAAGTACAGTTTGGACTTCGTTTGGTTGAACAGCTGCAGCAAGCCAAATTGGTCGCCCGCCTATGATAGATGAGAATTCATCGAAGTCGCTTTGGGTGTAAGGGAGCGACAAACTGCCTGCCAAAATAGGACCACTCAGTTCCAAGGTAGCACTGCTCCGCATCAACTTTGTGAGCCGCGCTTGCGAAGGTTCTGAGCGTACGAGAACGTTGTCAAAGGACGCCATAACATCACGTGCGACTTCAGGTAACCAGCGATCACGGCGGTTTTCGAAACCGGCTTGATCGGCGTCAGCCATAATGAGATGCACACCCTTTGCGCGTGCCGCCAGTATCAAGTTTGGCTGCAATGCCCCCCAAAGCCACAAACCAACAGTTGGCTGCCAGTGGTCAAGGAAAGTTGCGATGTCGTTAGGATGTTCGCTAGGTGCCGCGTCGACAATGATCCTAGAGCAAGGTGAAGTAAGTGTATCGGGGGTCGTGATCAAAACGCTCAAACCGTCACGCTGCGCGCAAAGCCATTTCGCAAGATCAAGTATTGCCAATCCGTTTCCGGTTTCTGGTGCATTCAGCCACAGCACCTCGCCCGATGGGCGATCCTTTGAGGAAGAGTATTTCGTAGGCGGGTTGCGCCGTACCAGCGCACGGTAGGCTGACAATTCAAGGGATTTTGACATGACTGATTTTAATCCCCCTTACTTGGGCTTCAAAGCCACCAGGGCCTGATTATGGATATCTACGCCACCGGCAACAACGCCATTCAATAGCGATGTGGGATGGTTAAAGATCAATGGCCGCCCTGTTTGATCAGTGATTTTGCCTCCAGCCTGGCTGACAATAAGTGCGCCCGCGGCAATGTCCCATTCCCAGCTAGGGCGAAAAGTGAACATGGCATCGAATTTACCTTCAGCAACAAGTGCCAAGCGGTAGGCAAGCGATGGGCGATGATTACGTTCAAAGTCTGGGACACCGTTTGGCCAGAACCGTGGTTCAACATTTACCTTGGTAGACAAGATTGATGCGCCAGTGAGGTTTGATTGGTTCGAGACCTTTAGGGGTTTCCCATTGAGCCATGCTCCTTGGCCAAAAGCAGCGGTGTACATCTTGTTAAGCATGGGCAGATAAACGACAGCAGCGGTTATCAAACCACGATCTGCTATGGCAAAGGAATGTGCCCATGTGCTGGCACCCTCTGCATAGCTGCGCGTTCCGTCGATCGGATCAAGGATGAATACCTTGTCTTGGGAAAGGCGTTCAATCGTATCGTCAGTTTCTTCTGACAGCCAGCCATAGTCGGGACGAGCAAGGCGAAGTGTTGCAGACAGCATGTCGTTTACGGCCAGATCAGCTTCGGTCACTGGGCCGGCCCCATCGGGCTTGTCCCACTTCTTAGCAGTCTTGCCAGAATAGCTTGTGGCAATGCGTCCTGCGATCAGGGCAGCATCGACTAGCAGTTTTAGGTCATTTGCCGGCAAGGGTCATTCCCTCGACCAACAATGATGGGACGACACGGCTTAGGTGAGTTCGGGCATCATTTGCTGGAACAATACTCATCAACATCTGACACAGGTTACCAGCGATAGTGCATTCGTTCACCGCGTATTGAACTTCGCCGTTTTCCACCCACAATCCTGCGGCACCGCGTGAATAATCACCAGTGTTTGGATTGATGGTTGAACCGATCATTGAGGTCACTAACAGGCCGGTTCCCATGTCACGAATTAGGTCGCTCTTGGATGCAGTGCCTTGCGTTAGCGCGGTGTTCCAAATGCTAGGTGAGGGGCCGGATGCGGTACCACGTGCGGCGTTCCCTGTGGAGGTCATACCGAGTTTACGTGCATTGGCTAAGTCCAGCGTCCAACCCGTTAGAATGCCATCTTCGATGATAGCACGTTTTGTGGTTGGTAAACCTTCAGCATCAAATGGGCGGGATGCACCTGTACGTGGGCGGTGTGGATCCTCAAGAACCGATAGGTGTGCAGGTAAAACCTGCTCACCCAATGAGTCGCGCAACCATGATGCGCCTCGACCAACGGAGGCACCATTTACTGCGGCGAGAAGATGACCGATCAACGTGGATGAAACACGCTCGTCGAACAATACGGGGTACGATCCGGTTGGTGGTTTGCGCGCGTCCATGCGGGCAAGGGCGCGTTCTGCAGCTTCACGCCCGATTTCGCCAGCACCGCGTAGATCGGCCTGAAAGATGCGACTATCACCTGCGTAATCGCGTTCCATTCCAGTACCTGTGCCAGCAATCGCAACACAGCTTAGGGCACGATCTGTCCGTGCATATCCGCCCGAAAACCCGTTACTTGCGGCCAGATGAATCTGTCGTGCGCCATAAGCTGCGCTGGCAGATTGAACTTGGGTGATGCCATGAACGTCCATTGCAGCAGCTTCTGCTTCTGCGGCGTCTTGTTGCAAAGTATCGGGTGCTGGTTCTGGCGTTGCATCGTGCAATTCCAGCGCATCAATGTCCCAATCGGCAATCAACTGAGATGGATCAGCCAGGCCCGCATAGGGATCATCAGGTGCCTCTTGCGCCATAGCCACAGCGCGCTGCGCCATTTCATCAATGGTGCGTGATGACGTGTCGGATGCGGAAACATTCGCAATCTTTTGACCAACAAAGACGCGAAGGCCAATATCGATCCCTTCTGAGCGTTCAGCATGTTCCAATGCACCCGCACGCACGTCAATCGAGATTGACGTGCCTTGAACTGCCATTGCATCAGCGGCGTCGGCCCCTGCACGTTTGGCGGCAGATAAAAGTGATTGTGTCAGCGCGTCGAGGGGCTGCGGCATTTGGCGTCTCCCTTGGAAGTTGGTTATGAGGTACCCTTGCTACGGACGTGGCGCAAGGGTTGGCCAAAAAAGGGCCGCGCGAAATGCACGGCCCGTTCCGAAAAATTCGTCGATTTATTGGATGCGCTGACCGTTGGCTAAGATATGACCTGCGTCGTTAATCTCAATCTTAGAAGTGACGGTGTCTGGCTCTGTTCCAGCACGGGTGAATAGGCCCATCATCATGCGGGCACCCATCGCTTGTTGCTCTGGGAGTATGCCCATGTTGACCAAGTTATCCAGCAGACCATTGCCACCAACCAGTTTCAGATCAATGCCACCTGTTGGGCGCGGCATGCCTTCAAAGCTGACCAAATCGGTGTTGTCGAATATGAAGTCGCCAGTCGCTGTTAAGCGAGCCCCGACGGCGTCCACGACAAGTGAATTCAGCGATAGGGCATTCAGTTCGCCAGGCGCAGCACCACTACTTTCCAATGCAGCTGCTTGATCGGGGTCGAAGAAATCAAATAAGACTTTTGCCTTGCCGGAAAGATCAACCGCGAGCGTTGCTGGGTTTCGTGGTAAGTTTGCGGCTGGATCAAACATGCTCCACAGCATATCTGAAACTGTGAAATAACCCATCGTGAACCCAAATGCAAAATCTTGTTCGTCATCGGATTTGCGCAGTGGCATTGCAACGTTAAATTTAGATGTTGCCATGTTAAGTGTGATTGGGAGCGGAACATCAGGCATCAGCGCATTTATGGCTAAGTTGTCTTGACCGACACTATAGCGCAAACCGTTCCCATCCATTGTGAATACAATCTCTCCGCCGGTAGAGGAGGTCGTTGCAGTACCTGCGCCATCGGGTCCATCAAAGGCGATGTCCATATTACCAGCTTGGTAAGCAGCGGTACCGTTCACAGCGAAGCCAGCGTCTAACATTGCGGCAACGTCTTGGGCCTTTATGCCTGTGTTCGGGATACTACCTAAACTGTTTGAGGCCAATTCTTGCAATGCCCCGTCCATCTTGATTGTACCGCCAGTTTCTGGATCAGAGAACGCGACATCGTATGTGATCAATCCAATGGAGCCGGATTGTGAGTATTCCCGCAATTCGGACGTTGAAATTGTTGAGTTGCCGTTGACGTCCTTTAAACTGACCTTTGCTCTGGCAAGGTCAGGGCCAATGGTTTCGTCATCGACGGTTAGGTTGTCCAACGTCATATCCAGCGCATTTGCAGAATAGGCGTAATTAAAATTGTCGGGATCGCCAGTCACGATCATATTCAAACCGTCTTGGTTATATCCTATTGATGCGCTGACTGCTTCTCCGGATTCTAGGGTCAAATCAACGTCGAATATTGTTTTTTTGGGAATGGATATGCGAACACTTCCATCGCCTTGTTCTGTGAATTGGATTTCTTGCATCGTGGCATTCATGCTGTCGTTGCCTAGAGCAAAATCCATTTTCATTGTAACGTCTGTAATCTTCAACACATTACCGGAAACAGATTCATTTGCACTAACTTCATACCCCATCGAAGTCATGTAACCCTGCCAGTTCTCCCAAACGTCGGCGTTTGTGACATCGGCAAAGCCGGCGGTTGTACCAAGCAAAAGGCTAGCGGCTGACGTGAAATAAACTTTTGAAAACTTAGACATCAATTAAATTCCTGATCTTTCGGAGAAACGGTTAGGTCGTCTATGGTTTAACAGCACAGCGGTGGGGTCAAGGGTGCAGGGCGCTAGACGCGCAACCTTCCGCCTATTATTAAATAAGCACAGTTTTTAAATTTTAAAGGGTTTCGAAAATGAACGTAGCAGGAAAAACCGTTGTAATTACAGGTGCAAGCCGTGGAATTGGCGCAGAGGCTGCACGTGTCTTTGCTGCTGCTGGTGCAAATGTTGCGCTGATAGCGCGTAGTTCGGATGCGATCGAAAAACTTTCGGCTGAGATCGGCGCGCAAGCCATAGCACTAACCTGTGATGTAGCGAGCTATGCTTCGGTTGAAGGTGCAATCGCAAAGGCCAAAGAAACCTTTGGTAGCGTCGATATCTTGATTAACAACGCAGGTGTAATCGAACCTATCTCCCATCTCGCGAGTGCAGACCCAGATGAATGGGGTGCTGTCATTGATATTAATCTGAAGGGCGTGTTCAACGGCATGCGGGCCGTCTTACCGATGATGATCGCCTCGGGTGGTGGTAGCATCCTTACGATCAGTTCAGGTGCAGCCCACGGCCCTGTTGAGGCGTGGAGCCACTATTGTGCGTCCAAAGCTGCGGTGAAAATGCTGACTGAGTGCGTTAACAAAGAAAACGGTGCTGATGGCATCCGTGCGATTGGGCTTTCACCGGGGACGGTTGCGACCCAAATGCAGGTTGAGATCAAGGCGTCTGGGATTAATCCCGTCAGCCAATTGGACTGGGACGTTCATATTCCAGCGGATTGGCCCGCGCGCGCATTGCTTTGGTTGTGTGGTTCGGATGCTGATCAATACTGTGGCCAAGAGCTATCTCTGCGAAACGAAGATTTGCGCAAACGGGTTGGCCTGATTTGATTGACCTAGCTAAATCAAACGGCATTTGGACCATCACGATCAATCGCCCCGAAAAGGCGAATTCTCTGACGCTCGAGATGCTAACTGAGTTGGCGTTGATTGCTGAAAGCGCAGAGGATGCGAAGGCGGTTATCATCACCGGCGCTGGCAAAGTTTTCAGTGCGGGTGCTGATCTGGATCAGGCGCGTGCTGGTTTGGCAGTGTCAGATATTTGGGAACGTTTGTCCGGAGCCATCGAGAACTTGCCATGCCTGACCATTGCGGCATTAAACGGGACACTTGCGGGTGGCGCGACGGGGATGGCATTGGCTTGCGATATTCGTATTGCCGTCCCAACGGCTAAGTTCTTTTATCCAGTGATGAAGTTGGGCTTCTTGCCACAACCCTCTGACCCCAAACGGATGACCGCTTTGATTGGGCCCGCACGAACAAAATTGATTTTGATGGGTGGTCAAAAAATCACCGTATCTGAGGCGCTTGAGTTTGGACTGGTTGAACGGCTGGTCGAACCTGAAGAATTGATGGATTATGCCCACGACCTTTGTCACGGTGTTATGAATGCGAGCCCTGAAATAGCCCAAGGAATAAAGGCTATGTGCCGCTAACCCTTGCGCCAAGGCCTCAGGCACTGCATTGACGGCTTTAAATTGGTAAAGGTGAAACCATGTTCGGTATAAATTTAGAAACACAGCCAGAAATTGTCCAAACGGCTGCCGGATATTTGGTCCAAGGTTGGGAACTTGCGGCAAGTTGGTTGCTTAGCCCAGCGGCGTGGTCACAGTTTGGTTTGTTGGTTGTTGCATACTTGGCTGCGGTCTTGGTTGCGCGCCGCCTTAGCCCGTTTTTGGAACACCTTCTAAATCCAGGTGACAGCACAAACATTTTTGCGCAACCGCGCCGTTTCGTCATGCAGTTCTTACCACTGCTCTTGCCGTTATTAGCGTACGGTTTCACAGGCATTGGGGAGGGGATTGTACGATCCCTGTTCGACAGTGGTGCTGTGATTGCCTTTGGTAAACGGGTCTTCTTGTTCCTAGCCGTGCGGGTGTTGGTTCAATCGATCATTACGGATCCGTTCCTCAAAACCATTGGCAAATTCGTATTTATCCCGATTGCTGCACTTTATGCGCTGGGCCTCCTGGATTTGGCGCAAGCACAGCTAACCGCCACCGAAGTTGCCGTAGGTAACATCAAGTTTTCCGTCATGGCATTGGTACGTGGCCTGATTGCTGGTTCTTTGTTGTTTTGGTTGGGCGGATGGTCCAACCAGCAGTCGGCGAGCTTCATCCACAAACAAGAAGAAATGCGCCCGTCTTTGCGCCAATTGGCAAGTAAGGCGGTTGAGTTCATGATCTTTGGGATCGCCTTCTTACTGCTTATGAACATCATGGGTATTAATCTTAGCGCGCTCGCTGTTTTGGGTGGTGCAATCGGTGTTGGACTAGGCTTTGGCCTGCAAAAGATTGCGTCCAACTTTATCTCTGGTGTGATCCTTTTAGTCGAAGGCCAAGCCACTGTTGGTGACTATGTTGAGATGGATGGCGGCGAAGCTGGTGTGATTGTGCGCATGACTGCACGGGCCGCAATCTTGGAAACATACGATGGTCGCTGGATCGTTATTCCCAATGAAGATTTCATCACCACACGGGTTGTGAATTACTCAGATAGTGGATCTGCTAATCGATATGAAGCGCCGTTTTCAGTTAGCTACGATACTGATATTAATTTTGTACCTGCTATCGTCGCAGCGGCTGTAGCGAAGCTGCCGGAGGTACTGGATAAACCTTATCCGCCGGATTGTGAGCTGATGGGTTTCGGTGACAGTGGTATAGATTTCTCACTTGAATTCTGGGTGAACGGAATCGATGACGGACAACATAAATACAAATCAAAAGTGCTATTCGCCATTTGGAATGCACTAAAAGACGCAGGCATCGAGATACCTTATCCGCACCGCGTTGTTGAGATTAAAGGCGATATGAAAGGCCTAAAACTATGACAAAAACTGCAGCCGTTATTGGCGGAGGGCCTGCCGGATTGATGGCTGCCGAAATGTTGGCCAAAGCTGGCGTTTCAGTCACTGTGTATGATGCGAAACCCTCACTTGGGCGCAAGTTCTTGATGGCTGGCAAGTCCGGCTTGAACATCACCAAAGACGAAGGTTTGGAAGCATTGTTAGAGGCTTATGGCGCGCATTCAGAAGAAATGCGCCCGATGGTTTCTATGTTTGATTCCTCCAAAGTTAAGGGCTGGGTTCGTAGTTTGGACCAACCGATTTTCATTGGATCGTCGCGTCGTGTGTTCCCTGAAGCGATGAAAGCATCACCGTTATTGCGTGCATGGTTTGCGCGTTTGGACGAGTTGGGCGTCACCCGTTTAGCACGGTGGAAATTCAAAGATTTTAACGGTGGCGGGCTAGAGTTTGATACACCAGATGGCCCCCAAACGGTTCAAACAGACGTGACTGTTTTGGCGTTGGGCGGTGCCAGTTGGGCCAAGTTGGGGTCTGACGGTGCATGGGCTAAGTTGTTGGCAGATAGAGATATTCCAGTCGTCCCTTTTGGCGCGGTAAACGTTGGATTGCGTGTTGACTGGTCAGAGCATATGGCCAAACATTTTGGTACTCCGATCAAGACGATCGCTTGGACGGTCAATGGTGAGACATCACGCGGTGAGGCAGTTGTTTCGACCCGCGGTATTGAGGGTGGAGGAGTCTATTCATTGTCTGAGGCCGTGGGGGCAGGTGCTGGTCTAACTATGGATCTTTTACCAGATGTGAAATTGGAAGATGTTGCGCATCGACTGTTTAAACCACGTGGTAAAACCAGCCTTTCGAACCACCTACGCAAGGCGTTGCGGATGTCACCGGTTAAGATTGCATTGCTTCAGGAGCTTGGTCGTCCATTTCCTGAAGAGGCTGGAAAGCTTGCACAATTGATCAAAGCACTGCCTGTTCCTGTTGCGGGTTTGAACCCGATGGATGAGGCGATTTCGACGAGCGGTGGCGTTGCTTGGGAATCATTGGATGAGAGCTTGATGATCCGCGATTTACCGGGTGTATTTTGCGCTGGTGAGATGCTGGATTGGGCGGCCCCAACGGGGGGGTATTTGCTGAATGGTTGTCTGGCAACAGGCCGCTGGGCGGGTATCTCGGCCATCCGCTTTTTGGGTGTTACTGAAGCTGAAAAGTAACGTCGGTATTACGTCGGTATCGTGTCGGTAAAACATAGGTGCGGATTACCGACTGCCCAACATCGCAAGACGAATAAACGCGCGCTCGACCAATGCCATGGCGGGCGCGTTTTGGCCTGCGCTGCGCAGCTTTAGATCGGTGTCTGTCAAAACAGTTAGAGCGGTTTCTAATTTGGCAGGGCCCCAACGGCGCGCTTGGCCGATGATGCGATCTTTGTTTGGGCCCCAAACATTTGGACGTCCTGTGGTGTCACATGCCACGCGGTGTAGGGATCTGAAATGGCGCATCGCGCCGATGCACAATGACACTGCATTCACGCCTTGGGCTTGAAGCTTGCGCAAAACGGGACCGATCTGATCAGCGCGAGCATCGGCAACGACCATCAAGATGTCATCGATATCCGCTTCGGTTGAGGAGGGTGCACATGCTGCAATGTCTTCCTCAGACAGTGGCGATGAATCGCTGAGTTTATAAAGGGTGATCTTGTCGACAGTCTGGCGGAAATCACCCGGCGACAAGGATTGTGCGAGGTCGTTCAGAACATCCATTACATTGCCCGTTGGCATTGGTAATCCAGCTTCGTGTAGTGCGGTTTCGATCTCTTGACGGGTTGGCGGGTTGTCAAAGATTGCGGCTGCGAAGGCGTTTTTATGGGCCTCAAAAGCCTTTAGAGTTTTAGACGTTTTCTTAAGGTTGCCTGCAGTGACGATGATTTGTGCATCGCCTTCCTGCCATTGGCTCAGCGCGTCAATGATCGTGTCATCAACGAAACTGTTAGCGTCTTCGACAAAGGCGACGCGCGGGCCGGGGAAAAAACCGATGGCTTTGACGGCGTCCAGCAACAAGGCTTTGTCTTTGCGCAATTCACCGGCAGGAATGCGGGTCAGGCGCATTTCTTCTTCGCCTTGGGGGCCAACAAGCGCTGCAATAACGTCTTGGCGTTTGAGTGCGACGCGCATCGCGTCCGTGCCATAAATCAATAACCCTGCCTTGTTAGCATCTGGTTTTGAAAAATAGCCGTTGGCGTGCGCGCCAGTCAGCTTCATGAGGGCAAATCCGCAGTGGCGATTAGGTGGTCTATCAGCTTGTCAGCCAAAATGATCATCAGGCGCTCTTGTGCGTCTTCTCTTGTGGCTTGGCTGCTGATGGTGCTGCCTGCTGCTGAATAGCTGGTGAAGCTGTTCACTTTGCCAGAACCGACGATTTGTCCGGTTTGTGTGTCGCGCAGGGTGTATTGTACGGTGCCCAACAGGTTGTACCGGTTGATGTTACCAATTGAGTTGATGCCAAGCGCATTTAGGGAGGTTGAGACAGAAACCCCCAGATCAAATCGTGGATCAGCCGCGCGGCCAAGACGTTTTTCCAATTGCCGTGTCAGCAGATAGCTGTCGCGCGTCTTGGGTTCTTGAACCAAGACGCTGTTAAGTAAGACACTTGCACTGCCATTCGTGCCGTAAACGGGTGTGAATCCGCAGGCCGTCAACGCCAAGAATGGCAGTATCAAAAGGTATTTAAACAACGACATTTACAATCCGCCCCGGGACAACAATGACTTTCTTTGGCGTACTGCCATCAAGCGCCTTTTGAACAGCTTGCGATGCCAACGCCAGTTTTTCAACCTCGTCTTTTGGCATGTCGGCGGGAACTGTAATTTCACCGCGCCGCTTGCCATTGATTTGGATTGGCAATGTGACGCTGTCATCCACCAACATTTTCTCATCCGCTTTTGGCCATGGAGCAGTTGTTGCGAGGCCTGTGCCACCTTGAGTGGCCCAAATATCTTCAGCCAAGTGTGGCGTCATTGGTGCCATCAATTGCGCCAATACTTTGATCGCTTCGTGTTGCGCCGCGTAGCCTGCTTTGGTTTTTTGCATAACAGCTGTGAAGCCATAAAGTTTTGCAATCGCTGCGTTGAACCCAAAGGATTCAACACCCACGGTGACGTCGTGGATCGCTTTGTGCATGGCGCGCAGAAGATCGTCATCGCCCGTGCCTTTGG
>JAGSGK010000142.1 GCA_023955215.1 Paracoccaceae bacterium | reverse complement strand
TAGAAGTTCAAGCGTTCTAAGTCCAAACTGCTCAAATTATTCAGAACCAGACCTGACTGTGAATGCCCAACCCTACAGTTGATCATCGGGAACGGGCCTTCCAAAGCAGCCATCGCAGCATGATCTGGTAGATCACAAGCAACCATATCAATCTGGGCCGCTGATCGTCCCAAGACGATCTCCAACAACGGGATATGGCGCAATGTGCCGTAAACAAACAAATCAGTCATAAATCAGTGAACGCGATGCCAAATGGCTTCAACGATCAAGCCCGCAACAATCCCACCAATCAAGGCCGTGCCCCAAAGGGCTGTCGAGGAAACCTTGACGACAAAATCAATTCCAATCGGAATGATTTCTAACAGGGCCTCAACCAAGCCATCGTACCTGCCACGCATAGAAAGACGGATCATTTCATTCGCGCTTTGAATAAAGATCACAACCAAAACCATCGAAAATGTCGAAGTCACACCGTTGTTGATCGCAGACACAAGGCCAAACCCGGCCCGCTTACCCATGAGCACCCAACCGATAATAACGCCGACCAGCATGCTTACGTAAGTGAAATAGCCAAAGTTGAAATCTTCAATGAATTGGGGCTTTGCCAACTCAGAAAGGATATAAGCCAGCGCGCAAAGACAGAGCGATCCTGATACTTTTGAGCTGCTGGGCATTACAGTGTTCTCTTTTCTACTTACTACTCATCAACTGGGTCGTTTAATCGTAATCTGTGTGACATCACAGTTGCCACTATCAAAGGTCGCAGCGCAAGAGGTCAGGTAAAAGTTCCACATACGACGGAAACGATCATCAAAACCCATATCTGCAATCTGGTCCCATTTATCATTGAACGTTTCATGCCAACGACGCAATGAAATGTTATAGCTTGGGCCGAACTCGATCGAGCGTTCAACTTCCAAACCAGCCTTTGCAACTTGTTGACGCAAGGCCTTTGGGCTGGGCAACATCCCCCCCGGAAAAATGTACTTTTGAATGAAATCGACGCTATTTTTATAGATGTCCCAACGGCGATCATCCACCGTGATGATCTGCAATGTCGCATTGGCACCCGGCTTCAGACGCTCGCGCACGGTCTCGAAATAGATCGGCCAATATTTTTCGCCGACCGCTTCAAACATTTCGATGCTGGCGATCCCGTCATAGGTCCCTTTTTCATCACGATAATCTTGCAGCTTGAATTCCACTAGATCAGAAATACCAGCTTTTTCAATGCGTTCCTGCGCATAATTAAACTGTTCTTGACTGATCGTAAGGCCCGTTACTTTTAGCCCGCGTTCTTTGGCTGCGTATTCCGCAAAGCCGCCCCAACCACAACCGATCTCAAGAACATGATCACCTTCTTTGACGCCCATTTGATCGACCATGCTTTTGTATTTGGCTGTTTGTGCCGCTTCATGGCTTTCTTGGCCTGTCTCAAACAATGCTGATGAATAGGTCATGGTGTCATCCAACCACAAACCATAAAATTCATTACCCAAGTCATAGTGATAGCTGATGTTCTTACGCGCCTGAGATTTGTGATTGCGCTGCATCCAAAAGCGAAGTTTTTCAAACATCCGCACCAAACCTTGGCCCGGGAAACCATCATAGATGTCTTCGTTGTCCGCGTGAACAAGGTCCATAAATGCCTGCAGGTCTGGCGTACTCCACCAATTATCCAAATACGCATCACAAAAGCCAAGGTCACCCTCACGGATCAGGCGCGCGAATAGATCGGGATTGTGAACGCGCAACTCGGCCACGTGACCCGGTTGTTTGCCATCTGCGCGAAACGTCCGACCATCTGGCATGACGAAATCAACCCGACCGTTGTTCATTTCCTGCGCCATCGCAAAGACCCGCGTGAAATATCGTGGTAAACCTGTTTGGCCGTCTGTTGTCGTCAAAATCATGCGTGTTCCTCGTTCGCATTTTAGCAAGGCTAGGGTTTCGGTCCCTAGGTATGCAAGTGTTCTTCTGGATTAATTTCTAAAACCCGCGTGTTTCATATGCGCTTAATGCACGCTTGCGCCCCTGCTCTGGGGTCACGATTGGTTGCGGGTATGGGGTATCCGCATTGAGGTTCCAAGACTTTGGAACAGCTACAAAAAACGACGTTGCGTCAGGATGCGGCGCGCTACGTCCCTCAGCAATCCAACGGTTAACGTAATCGCGATTTTTGTCGAACTTATCCAACTGGGTAACTGGATTGAAAACTCGGAAATACGGCGTTGCATCAGGACCTGACCCCGCAGACCACTGCCATCCCATTGCATTGCTTGCAGGATCCCAGTCGGTCAGACATTCCTCAAACCACTTTTGACCAACGCGCCAATCTGTCATCAAGTGTTTCGTGAGGTAGCTGGCAACGATCATGCGGCCACGATTGTGCATCCGCCCTGTCACGTATAATTCGCGCATCGCTGCGTCCACAAACGGAATACCCGTACGGCCCTGTTTCCACGCCATCACTTCGTCTGTGTCCTCGGTATTCCAAGGGAACGCATCCCAGCCCTCTTTCCAGTTGCTGTCCAGAATGCGGGGCGTGTGGTGCATCAGGTGATATGCGAACTCGCGCCATACCAACTCTTTCAAGAACACTTCGGCTCCTGTTTTACCCTCATGCAACGCGCGTTGCCCAGCATGCCAACATTGGTGCGGGCTGATTTCGCCAATCGCTAGGTTTTCCGACACGTTCGATGTGCCATCGGTCCAAGGTAGATCGCGGTTGGTGACATAATCCGCGACCCATTGGTCCACAAACACCGCCAACCGGTCTTGGGCTGCATCTTCACCCAAACGAATGTGTGGGCGAACGATCGCAGCACCGCGTTTCATTGCGCCGCCCATGTCCCAATCAAGGATGTCTTCACTGTCAGGCCACTGCGTGGGCGCAGCAATCGCTTTTGGTTTCGCTAAAGGCGCATCGACGTGGCGCGTTTTCACGTTATTCCAAAACGGCGTATAAACTTTATAAAACCCACCGGTCTTGGTTTCAGTTGTCCACGGCTCAAACATCAAGTGACCACCAAATGACCGCGCATCGATACCGTCAGCTTTTAAGGCGCTCTTGATCGCACTGTCACGTTCGGTGGCTTGAGGGTCATACAGACGTGACCAAACGACTGATTTGGCCCCCGTCTCTTGGATCAACTCACGTAAAACCATTTCCGCAGGACCACGACGCAAAAGCAATCGACTGCCCAATTTGCGCAGGTTTTCATCCAGCTTTTCAACACCCAACCCTAAACGCCACTTTGGCGCAGCACCCAAGGTGGCAACACTATCGTCGTGAATGAAAACCGGGATTACAGGCCCGCCATTCCCACAGGCCGCAGTTAGGGCCGCATGATCTGAAAGACGTAAATCACGTCTGAACCAGACAAGTGTTGGGCTGCTCATTATATATTATCTCCGCTCTTAGAAACCATACGCACAAGCGCGCCAAACGGATCACTATAAAACGTGATCAAGTCCCTCTAATAGCTGATCAATTTCACCTTGCGAAGTGTAATGCGTGAAGCTGACGCGCAGGACCCCTTCTTTTGTTGGATCAATGCCCAATGCCTCAAGTGCGCGCACAGCATAAAAATCACCACCGCCCGTCATAATTCCACGCTTTGCAAGCTTGGCTGCGACAGGTTCGGCGGGACGGTTCAATGCCATGGCGACAGTGGGTGCACGTGTTTGTGCGTCCAACGTGCCAAGGACACGAACGGAATTACGCCCCTGTACGGCAGACAGCACTTGGTCCAGCAACTCGGTCTCATGACTGCGCATCAGGTCGTGCACCGCGACACCACGTTCCACTGGTTTGGCTGGTTTAGAAAAGTGGTGGTCATACAATGCATCCACATAGTCAGCCATTCCTGCACATGCCGCGATCTGTGCGTGATCTGGTCCCGCAGGTGTGAACCGCTTGTACAACGTGTCCTCGTTAAAATAGTGCCCTTGGTTCGGCAACAATTCACCCAAAGCACGACGGATCACCATCAGCCCTTGATGCGGCCCATAGGTTTTATAGGCTGAAAACAGGTAAATATCTGGCCCCAACGCCCCCACATCCGCAAACCCGTGCGGTGCATAACTCACGCCATCCACACATACAAACGCACCAGACGCATGGGCCAGTGCCGTGATCTCAGTTACTGGATTGATGTGTCCTACAACATTTGAGCAATGTGGAAAGCAAACCAGTCGCACATTCTCGTCTAATAACCCTTCCAAATCCTCTGGGTTTAAGAGGCCCGTAACAGGATCGATCTGCCATTCACGTACTTCAATCCCGCGATCTGCCAAACGACGCCATGGACCACTGTTGGCCTCGTGGTCCTGATTTGTCACAATAATCGCTTCACCCGCTTGCATCATCTGACCAAACGCTTGGGCTAAAACATAGGTGTTTTGGGTCGTAGACGGTCCAAAGCTCAGCTCATCAGTATCAACACCAAGGATCGCGGCCATCCGCACGCGCGCCTCATCCATTTCTTCACCACCCAATCGGCTGGCCTCATAGGCCGCGTAAGGTTGAACTTTGCGCTGGGTGTAAAATCGTGTCAGTCGATCAATGACCGCACCGCATGTGTATGATCCACCCGCGTTTTCAAAGAACGCTTGACCTTGTAGCGATGGTTCAGAAAATGCCGGAAACTGGCTGCGGACAAAATCGATATCAAGTTTCATACAAGCGCTCCTATGTTCCTAATCAACATAAGAAAAAAGCCCCGATGCGCAAGCACCGGAGCCTTAAAGTCTTCACAAATAGCTGTGATGTTTCAGTGCGTATTAACCGCCATTGTTTTCATTTTTACGCAGACCATCACGGATCAGCGCCTTTAGCAGCGACACACCCATCAATGCCATAACAACTGAGAACGGAAGCGCCCCAATAATCATTGCAGTGTTGATGGCGCCAAGGCCACCCGCCAGCAGCAATCCACCAATCACAAGCGTCAGAATGACACCCCATGTAATGATGTGAATGCGACCTTTCGGGCTTTCGTCACCTGCCGCAGCAATCGTGTTGATGATCAACACCGCAGAGTCAACTGACGTCACCAAGTAAGTCAACAGTAGCACAACGATCACAATAGACATTAGCGTGGCCAAAGCAGGTGAAAGCATGAAGTTAATCATGGCAAACAACTGGCTAAACAGCCCAGCTCCTGTAATTTGGTCACCTGCGCCACCGTTCAATGTTAAGTCAATTGCAGTACCACCAGCAAAGGCGAACCAAACAAAACACATAATCGATGGAACGATCATCGCGCCCAAAACATACTCACGGATAGTGCGACCTTTGGAGATACGTGCAAGGAACAAACCTACAAACGGTGCGAATGCAATCCACCACGCCCAGTAGAAGATGGTCCAACCACCCTGCCAACCAGCAAGTTTGGAAATCACGCTTTCTGCGTCGCCGTCAGCGGTCCATACAGTCATAGACATTGCAGGCAAGGCGATGATGTAATCCCAGATACCCGTAAACAAGCTAGACAGCGCGAACATTGTCGAACCAAAGACCAAGAAAAATGCGAGGATAAAGAACGACAACCCCATATTGATATTGGACAGCCATTTAATGCCTTTGCCAACACCTGACAGAGCAGACAGTGTTGATGCAAACATTACAATGACAAGTGCCGCAAGCATCGCGATGTTGGTTGGCGTACCGTCTGCCTGCATGATCCAGTTAAAGCCCGTGATGTTGTAAACACCAGCGGCAAACTGGCTAACGCCATAGCCCAAAGTTACCGAAACACCCAATATAGTTGCAATCACTGAAACGATATCAACGATATTGCCCAATGGCCCTTCAAGGTGCCGACCAAACAATGGCGTAAGACCTGAACGGATTGTAAGCGGCAAGCCACGTGAATAGCTAAAGAACGCAAGGGAAAGTCCTACAATTGCATAGCAACCCCAAGCTGAAAAACCCCAGTGCAGGAACGACCACTTCATCGCGGCCCGAACATTGTCAGCGTCAGATGCAGTGGTATCGCCCATGATAACAGACGGGTTATTACCAAAGTGGTACAGCGGTTCGCCCGTTGCATAGGTCAACATCCCAATGCCGATCCCTGCCCCAAACATCATAGAAAACCATGAAAAGTTTGAGAACTCAGGCTTGCTGTTCTCGCCGCCTAAACGAATTTTGCCAGTCGATGGCCAAAGGGCCAAAGCAAGACAAACAACAATGTAAAAGGTCATGACATACATGTACCACGAACCAGTGTTGGCATCGATCGTGCTGCGAATGCCTTTCAGTGCAGATCCAGCACCTTCCGGAAACACTACGGCCCAAAGGATCAACGCGCCAATGGCGACTTTTGATCCAATAGTTACGACTTTGGAAAAACCTTCATAAAACCCCGAACTCGCGGTTTCGATATCCAACTCTGTTAGAGGTGGCTGAATTGACGTTGTCCCTACTCCCTTTTTTCTTATTAAATAAGGAGAAGGCTACCAGCTATGGATGATTTGTCACCATTTTTTACAATCTGCGGTACCTGTAGGCACTTGTGATTAAAAAAACGGCACTTCCAAGATAAAAGCGTCAATTACCTCCAACCAAAAACTGCGCCTAGAGTTGAGATCTAACGCAAAATTTTCGAATCTTAGGACCAAATTTACCTAGTCTTCTTACCCAAAAAAAAGGCTGCACCTGCGTGACACAGATACAGCCCAATTTGATCCATGCGGAGACGCGCTTATTGGATCAGACGATAGCCGCCGCAATTGCCGCACCATGCGCTTTGATCGCGTCCATATCGCCCATCACACCCGGACCGCGCAACGATACGCCCTCATGGCGTGGGTGAATGTGGAAATGTAGGTGGAAAATCTCTTGGCCACCCGCTGCCTCACTGAACTGCTGAAGCGTGATACCATCGGCGTTAAATGCAACCTTGGAAGCATTCGCCACCTTTTTGACCGTAGCCATCACAGCCGCCAATTGGGCGTCAGTCGCATCTAGAATATTGCGGCAAGGGGTTTTGGGGATCACCAGACAATGCCCGTCAGAACGGGGCATAATGTCCATGATGCAAAGGGTTTCATCATCTTCATAGACTTTGAAACTTGGGATCTCGCCGCGCAGGATTTTGGCAAGGATGTTCTGGTCATCATAAGCAGTCATGAGGGTCTCCAATATCTATTGAAGACCCTCTTAAACTGATCAGGCGTTCACATCTACAACAACACGGCCTTTTACTTGGCCTTTGAGGATATCAGCACCAAGCGCTGGTAGATCAGACAACACAGCCGGCTGAATCATTGCTTCAAGTTTGTCCATTGGCAGGTCTTTGGCGATACGACCCCATGCACGAACGCGGTTGTCGTATGGCTGCATGACTGAATCGATCCCCAAAAGGTTCACACCGCGCAACAAGAACGGGATGACGGTTGTTGGCAAAGCAGCGCCACCAGCCAAACCAACGGCTGCAACAGACGATCCATATTTCATTTGGCCCAAAACGCGTGCCAGCATTTCACCACCCACGGCATCAACGCAACCGCCCCATGTCTCAGCTTCCATCGGACGTTTTATCGCTTCGTTCAGTTCTTCGCGGGCAACGATCTGTGTGGCACCCAATGATTTCAGGTAATCGCCTGTTTCTGGACGTCCTGTAACGCCGGCAACTTCATGACCCAACGCAGCCAAGATAGCAGTT
>JAGSGK010000230.1 GCA_023955215.1 Paracoccaceae bacterium | reverse complement strand
TTGTATGAATGCCAACTTCGGTCAGCGCAGGCATGCGGGCAAAGGCCCCTTCCAACACGTCCGTCACACGGTCTAAATCATCTGGACATAGGGCGTTGACGAAATGTGGATCGATCCCATCCATGCCCCATGTTTTGCAGTCCTGTTCGTAGAACCCGACCAACAAGCCGTTCTTGTCCTGACGGCAATAGTAGTCACTGATGGGGCAACGTAGCAGCGGCATACGATGACCTGCCTCAGCAATTGCTGGGATGTCTTCGGTCACAAAGTACTGGTGCTCCATAGACATGACGGGGTGGTGCACACCCATCATCGCGCCAACCTCATTCACGCGATAGCCACAGGCGTTCACAACGATTTCGCAGTCGATGTCCCCATGTTCCGTGTGGACCGTCCAACTGTCGTCTTTGTGTTGGGTCAACCCCGTCACTGGCGTATTCCGGTACACTTCCGCCCCCGCTTTGCGGGCGCGGCGCGCCAGTGCCTGACACAGCTGTGCGGGATCAATATCACCGTCGTTACCATCCCAAAGACCACCGATTAAATTATCAGTCGAGATCAACGGATGGCGGCGGGCACATTCGGCGGCATCGATCACTTCGAACTCAACGTCCATGCCGCGAGCCATCGAGGCAAAGTGGCGATAGCCCTCCATCTGCTCCTCAGTGTTGGCAAGACGGATGCCCCCGTCGCCGTGATTGTAGTTCACCGGATATTCGAGATCAGCAGCCAGATCTTTATAGAGGTTGATCGAGTGCGTCTTAAGGCCAACCATCGTTTGGTTCATGCCAAAATTCGTAACCTGCGCCGCAGAGTGCCATGTTGTGCCTGATGTCAGTTCATTGCGTTCAACCAATACAACATCTGTCATGCCCTCTTGGGTCAAATGATACAGGGTTGAGCAGCCAGCAATACCACCACCAATAACCACAACACGTGTCTGCGTTTTCATCTTTGAATTCCTTTTTCGTTTGTCCCGACTGATCTGAAAACCTAACCTTTCGTCAATCGCAAATTTTTTATTCTCAATTCATCGAAACCAATATTTCGAGTAGGTTAATCTATAAGAAAGTCGTTGCTTCATCAATTCGGCCTCTTACTAGTCTATACTGAAACGCTGCGCACGTATGAGCCCAAGGGATACTATGTCAAAAAAACCGCCAAAGTCCCGACGCTCAGGGCGCCAACACCGCTTGGCTCAGCGCGCGGCTCCACCAAAGGTCAATCCAGCACCTGCCGGACAAATTGGTGGGCAATATCGCCCCTTAAGTGAAGCTGATTTGAAGGACATTTATCAAACGGCCCTACGCCTCTTGAGTGATCTAGGAATGGGTGAAGTTCCCGATAGACTGCGTGACGATTTGGTTGCGGCGGGGGCGATCGCGACGGACAACGGGCGCGTCAGTTTCCCCAACGCACTGGTCGAAGATGCGATTGCGATGTCCGCTAAAACCTTTGTGCTGCACGGCCGTGACCCTGATCGTTCCATCGAAGTGGGTGGCGACAAAGTCTACTTTGGAACTGGTGGTGCCGCAGTAAACACGTTGGACATGGAGACCGGCCTATACCGCCCATCAACGCTAAAAGACCTGCACGACTTTACCCGCCTTCAAGACACGCTCGACAACGTCGCATGGTTCACTCGCTGCTGTATCGCAACCGACTTACCCGACAATTTCGACCTTGATGTGAACACCGCCTACGCCCTTCTGCGCAATACGACGAAACCAGTTGCCACTGCGTTCACCATAGCAGAGCACGTCGATCCCATCGTCAAAATGCTGGATATCGCGGCGGGTGGTGAGGGTGAGTTCGCCAAACGCCCCTTTCTGAAAACCCATATCAGCCCGGTTATATCTCCAATGCGCTTTGGCGAAGACGCCGTCGAAGTGGTCTATGAATGCATCAAACATAACATCCCAATGTCGTGCATCACCGCAGCCCAAGCTGGCGCGACAGCCCCTGCAACAATGGCGGGTTTTCTTGCCCAATCGCTGGCCGAAACACTGGCAAGCCTTGTGATGGTCAATGTGATTTCTCCAGGGTTTCCGATGGTGTTTTCCAACTGGCCCTTGGTCATCGATCTACGCAGCGGGGCATTTGCAGGTGGTGGGGGCGAAACGACATTACTCAATGCTGCCTCTGCCCAGCTTTCAAACTGGCTTGGTCTGCCATCGGGTGTGGCGTGTTCCATGACGGATGCCAAAGCAATCGATGCGCAATACGGCGTTGAAAAAGGGATGACCAGTTTGGCCGCTGCCCTTGCTGGCGGGAACCTGATCTACGAAAGTTCCGGCATGACGGCTGCGCTGCTGGGGGCCAGTTTTGAGGCGTTCATTTTGGACGATGAAATGCACGCCATGACATACCGCACCTTGCGCGGTGTTGAAGTGTCTGAGGAAAACCTAGGCTTTGATGCCATATGCGCCGCCATCCTTGGAGACGGTCACTTCCTTGGCGCGGATCATACTTACAAAGCGATGGAGCGCGATTATCACTACCCCAAGCTGGCAGACCGCGAACAACCTCGCACATGGGCAGAAAACGGTGCGTTGGATGCATGGGACCGCGCCAAAACGAAAGCCCAAGAGGTATTGGACAGCCATCACCCTGAATACCTTAATGCCGATCAAGACGCCCAAATCAGAGCGGCATTTAAGATCATCGACCAGTCGTAATCGTCCGATTGCGTCATTGCGAATTGATAATGCCCAAACAACTTTGTAGCACTTGTTCAACGCAGCACGCGGGCGGATGCCCCAGCCCAAAGGACAAGCCCATGACCGATTTCAGCAAAACCCGCGCAATGTTCCACATTCCCGAAGGAATGACATACCTCAATGGCAACTCGTTGGGACCAATGCCGCGCGGCTGTGAGGCTTCAATCGTGAACTTCTTAAATGACGAATGGAAGACGGAGTTGATCAAAGGGTGGAACACCAAGGGCTGGTTCACACAGACCAACACCATCGGCGACCGCGTGGGCAAATTGATTGGCGCGCCAGAGGGGACAACCGTTTTGGGCGACACATTGTCGATCAAAGTGTTTCAGGCGGTTGCCGCGGGTCTTGCGCTGGTTCCGGATCGTCGTGTGATCCTGTCCGACAACGGAAACTTCCCCACCGACCTGTATATGGTCGAAGGGCTGATGAAGCTAAAGAATGATGGCTACGACTTGCGGACGCCTGATCCATTGGACGTTATGGCGCAGATCGATGAAACAGTCGCCGTGGTCATGCTAACCGAGGTGGATTACCGCACCGGTTGCAAACACGACATGGCACAGATCATCGCCAAGGCACATTCTGTTGGCGCGATCGTTGTTTGGGATTTGGCACACTCAGCGGGCGCCGTGCCTGTCGATGTTATTGCTGCAGATGCTGATTTTGCGATTGGTTGTACTTATAAGTTCCTCAACGGTGGTCCCGGTGCCCCCGCATTCATCTATGTCGCTGAACGCCTTCACAACGATGTTGAGCCAGCCCTAGCAGGATGGCACGGCCACGCCGCCCCATTCGCATTTGATCTGTCGTACCGCCCAGCAGAAAACATCGAACGATTGCGTATTGGCACACCCTCCATTGCAGCCTTCAGCCTGCTTTCCGCAGCCCTAGACGTGTGGGACCACGCAGACATGAATGATGTGCGCGCACGCTCAATCGAATTGTCAGAGCTGTTCATCGCAGAAGTCGAAAAGCGTTGCGCAGGCGTGACCCTTGCCAGCCCACGCAATGCGGATCAGCGCGGCAGCCACGTGTCATTTGAATTCGAACATGGGTTTGCATGCATGCAGGCATTGATCGCAGAAAAGGTAATCGGAGACTTCCGCGCGCCCAACATCATGCGCTTTGGCATTGCGCCACTGTTCAATGACGAAAACGATATCCTACGCGCTGTTTCAAAACTTGAAGACATTTTGAACAACGAAACGTGGAAAGAAGAGCGTTTTCAGCAGCGTGGTTTGGTCACCTAAGCGACCCAAAACTAAAGGCCTAGCAGCGCGCGTGCTTCAAGTGGTGTTGCCACAGGACGTTCATAGCGAGCGCACACGTCTGCAGCACGCGCGATCAATGCCGCATTCGACGGCGCAAGCGTTTCGCGATTGAGGCGCACGTTGTCTTCCAAGCCAGCGCGCGTATGCCCACCTGCCGCAATTGCCCACTCATTCACAACGATCTGGTTTGGCCCGATCCCTGCAGCGCACCAAGGTGCATTAGGGGCGCGGTCTGCCATCATTTTCACGTAAAAATCAAAGACCGTTTTATCCGCAGGCATCGCGTTTTTCACACCCATCACGAATTGAACGTACAAACGGTTATGGATCAAACCTGCCTGTTCCATCTCAATCGCTTTTAAGATGTGGCTCAGATCAAACGCTTCGATCTCGGGCATAACTTCATACTTCACCATTTCAGACGCCAACCACGCCACCAGCAGAGGTGGGTTTTCATAAACCCGTGATGGGAAGTTGTTTGAGCCAACAGATAAGGATGCCATGTCTGGGCGCAAAGACAACATGCCGCCACGCTCTTGCCCTGCACCAGAACGGCCACCAGTCGAGAACTGGATGATTACGTCAGGACAATGTTTCTTTAACCCCTCCTGCAGCTCTGCAAATTTGTCAGGGTCACTGCTGGGTGTTTCGTCAGCGTTACGCACGTGGGCGTGGATGATGCTGGCCCCTGCTTCAACCGCGGCATGACTGCTTTCTACTTGTTCAGAAATGCTGATTGGGACAGCAGGGTTAGCTGCCTTCGTTGGCACCGATCCTGTTATTGCACAGCATAGGATGCAGGGTTTTCCAGCAACTTCAGACATCAAAGAACACCGTTTCGTTTTCACCTTGAAGGTGGATATCCAACTGATATCCGTTTGAACCTTTTTGCGCGATCAACGTCGTGCGACGTGCCGGCTCAATCATAGACAATATTGGATCATCGTCAGCCACGTTGTCTGAGAAGTAAGCCCGCGTGTGCAGCCCTACATTGATCCCACGCGCAACAATCCACAATGCAAGATGCGGGGACTGCAAAGTGCCGTTTTGATCAATGACGGCACCGGGCATGACGGTCTCGATCACAAACTCACCTGTTTCAGCATGAGATGGCGCACGGCCAAACCCTCTGCCGTTTGTGTGGAACGTGCCCGCGCCGTCAGGTTGCCAAATCTCAACCAAACCATCCAGAACGGGATCACCCATCCCATCGATAATGCGACCTCGAACAGTGATAGGGTCGCCC
>JAGSGK010000229.1 GCA_023955215.1 Paracoccaceae bacterium | reverse complement strand
CTGTGGGTCACACGCCACCGGCCCAAGATTGATCGCATCGCCTGTCCTTGGCTGATCCGCCGTTTCGTCGACAAAGACGCACGTTTTCTATTCGTCTCACCGGCTGAAGTCATCGGTGTAGCAGAGCGTTACAACGCAATCCCGTTTGACATTGAGGACACGTTTTGGAGCCACCGCGGCGACACCTGCACCTTCGATACAATGTTGGACGAATTCAAACTTCGAACCCCTGCCCTTGATCGTCTATCAACAGTCGTTCGTGCCGCAGACACCGACAACCATGACCTTGCGCCAGAGGCTGCAGGTCTGTTGGCATTGTCAGTGGGCTTATCACGCCAATACCGTGACGATCTGGAACAGCTTGAGGCAGGCATGGATATGTATGACGCCCTATATCGGTGGGCGCGTGATGGGACCGAAGAACGCCACACTTGGCCAACAGGGAAACCATCATGAGCACGCAAACCTTACCAGATATGTTGCGTGCCTTTGGGCGCATTGGATTGCTGTCTTTTGGCGGTCCGGCGGCCCAAATCGCGATCATGCATGAAGAATTGGTCGAACGCCGCCGTTGGCTGACCGAGGATCAGTTCCTGCGCGCCCTATCACTGTGCATGTTGTTGCCCGGCCCTGAAGCAATGCAATTGGCGACCTATGCGGGCTGGCGCATTCGCGGTGTGTTTGGTGGGCTACTCGCAGGCCTACTGTTCGTTGTGCCCGGCGCATTGGTCATCTTTGCACTGGCCTTCGCCTATATCTCTTATGGCCAAGTGCCCCTTGTGCAAGCGGCGTTTGTGGGCATCAAGGCCGCGGTAATTATCGTTGTACTACAAGCTCTTCTAAGACTTGGGAACAAAGCCTTAAAGACCAATGCTGCTTGGGTCTTAGCAGGATTGGCATTTGTCGCCTTGTTTGCGTTTGGGTTACCTTTCCCTCTAATCATCGCTGTTGCGGCTATTTATGGGTACGTCACAAGCAAAGCCGACAGCGCAACAACCGCCCCAGTCCACATCCCTGCAGGTCAGACGTTGCGCACCGTTTTGATCTGGTCTTCACTGTGGGCCGCACCGATGGTCATGCTATGGCTGTTACAAGCTGACTTTCTAATCCAATTGGGACTGTTCTTTTCCAAACTGGCAGTTGTCACCTTTGGTGGTGCCTATGCTGTGTTGGCATACATGAGCCAAACTGTCGTTCAAGATTACGGCTGGGTGACATCAGGCCAAATGATAGACGCGCTTGGATTGGCCGAGACCACACCGGGGCCATTGATCTTAGTCACAGAATTTGTCGCGATCCTTGCAGGGGCAGTAAATGGCGGCATTGGCCTTGCAATTGCGGCTGGCCTCTTGGCACTTTGGGTGACGTTCACCCCCTGTTTCTTGTGGATTTTCGCAGCCGGCCCCTACATCGAAACCCTGACATCACGCCCAAGATTGTCAGCAGCCCTTAGCGCCATTACCGCCGCTGTTGTTGGTGTTATCCTGAACCTTTCAATCTGGTTTGCCTTGCATGTTATATTTGATCAGGTGAACAATTGGGGTGCCATGCCCTTGCCCGCGTTTTCCTCTATCAACGTCATCGCGACAACCCTAAATGTAGGTGCTGCAATCTTGATGTTGCGCTTCAAACTCGGCCTTGTGACCACGATGGGCGTGATGGCGCTGGCTGGTATGGGACTGTCTCTCTTGTAGATCAGGCCCAATTTGCGCTGCCCTCTTTTCACCGCCGTGAAAAAGGGTATGGTTGTCGCAATTGAGACAAGGGGATCCGTCATGAGCGACACCATCGACTACGGCAATCTGATGCACGACGCGATGCGCAGCCTTATCAAACGCGTTCTAACGGACGTGCAGGCCAATGGTCTACCCGGCTCTCACCACTTCTTCATTACGTTTTGCACCACACATCCAGATGCCGAACTGGCGGATTGGCTGTCTGATCGTTACCCTGAAGAAATGACCGTTGTGATGCAGCACTGGTATGACCGCCTTGAAGTTGGCGAAGATGGTTTTGGTATTCGCTTGAACTTTGGCGATGCGCCAGAGCCGTTGTTTGTTCCATATGACTCGATCAAAACTTTCGTTGATCCATCCGTTGAATTTGGACTGCGCTTTGAAGCCGCTGAAGATGACGAAGATTTTAATGGCGAAATCGACGAAGAGCTGGGCGAAAACGAACCGGTTCAAATGCCAGAACCAAAACCATCTGTCGTAGAAGAATCTGCACCGGATGATGAACCCTCAAAACCAGCAGAAGTCGTATCTTTGGACAGCTTCCGCAAATAGAGCATGTTAGCGCACTGACTCCAATTGCCTGTTAGGGTTTGTAGCGGTAAACGCTATGCAACGTATTCGCTAGGAGCGCCCAGATGACAAACACCCGTACAGAAACCGATAGCTTTGGCCCATTAGAAGTCCCTTCGGACAAGTATTGGGGTGCGCAAACACAGCGCTCTATCATCAACTTTCCGATCGGTTGGGAAAAACAACCCATCGCTATCGTCCGCGCCCTTGGTGTGATCAAAAAAGCCTGCGCACAAGCCAACATGACCCAAGGATCGCTTGACCCGAAACTGGGCAACGCGATTGTTGAGGCGGCAGGCGAAGTGATCGAAGGTAAATTCGACGACAACTTCCCATTGGTGGTTTGGCAGACAGGGTCCGGCACACAGTCCAACATGAACTCAAACGAGGTCATCGCGAACCGCGCAATTGAATTGCTTGGCGGCGTGATCGGTTCCAAAGATCCAGTGCACCCAAATGATCACTGCAACATGGGTCAGTCCTCAAACGATACATTCCCAACAGCAATGCACATCTCTGCGGCAATGACAGCACGCGACGTGTTGCTTCCTGGTCTGGAAAAATTGCACGCGGCATTGCAGGCCAAAGTGGTTCAATTCGATGGCATCATCAAAATCGGACGTACCCACACCCAAGATGCAACACCGCTGACACTGAGCCAAGAATTCTCAGGCTACACGCATCAGGTTGCGATGGGCATCCGCCGCGTCAACGACGCATTGGGCCGCATTTATGAACTGGCTCAGGGCGGCACAGCCGTTGGCACCGGCCTGAACACCCAAAAGGGTTGGGATGTTATGGTCGCTGCCAACATGGCAGAGATCACCGGCCTGCCCTTCGTGACAGCCCCGAACAAATTTGAAGCTTTGGCAGCACATGACGCCATGGTCGAAATATCTGGCGCGCTGAAAACTGTAGCCGCGTCCCTATTCAAAATCGCCAACGACATCCGCCTGCTGGGTTCTGGCCCACGTTGTGGTTTGGGCGAACTGGTATTGCCAGAAAACGAGCCGGGTTCGTCAATCATGCCCGGCAAAGTGAACCCAACACAGTGCGAGGCGCTGACGCAGGTTTGTATCCACGTCATGGGCAATGATGCAGCCGTTGGTTTCGCAGGCTCACAGGGCCATTTCGAGTTGAACGTTTATAAGCCGATGATGTCCTACAACGTTCTGCAGTCCATGCAGTTGTTGGGCGATGCGTCCTCTGCCTTCACCGACAACCTGATGGTTGATTTGCAAGCTGACCCAGATCGTATTGAACGCCTGATGCGCGAAAGCCTGATGTTGGTGACCGCACTGGCCCCTGAGATCGGTTACGACAACGCGACCAAGGTTGCGAAAACAGCCCACAAAAATGGCACAACCCTCAAGGAGGAAGCAATCGCCCTTGGCTTTGTGGACGCCGAAACATTCGAGCGGGTTGTACGTCCAGAAAACATGATCGGCCCAAAATGAGCGAACCGGTCAACCTAAACAAGTTTCGCAAGGCAAAGGCACGGGTCGAAAAACAGACCCAAGCCGAAGCTAACGCGGCTAAGTTCGGGCGGACCAAAGCAGAAAAAGACCAACAGGCGCAAACAGTCAACAACGTTGTGCGCCTGTTGGATGGCCATAAACTAGATACACCAAAGTCATGAGCGGACGACCTGTCAAACGCTCACTCACCCTTAAGGGACACCGAACATCGGTTTCATTAGAAGATGAATTTTGGGCAGAGTTTCGGCGTATATCCACCGAAAAATCAATTCCTATCAATGCATTGGCAGCAGAAATTGATGTAAATCGGACCGCAGATATTGGCTTGGCCTCTGCGATCCGTCTTTATGTACTTGCGGTGATCAAGGCCGAGCGTGACCAAAAACCTTAGGTGTTAAGCCGACGCTTTATAGATCTTGTCGATATTTGCGGCCAAAGCCGTGTCAAACTCAGCATCAGACATATCACGCTGCAACCCTTGGGTCAGAGCACGTGAAAAACTAGCAATCATCTTGCTGTTACGTGACAACCGCGCGGTCGCTTCATCCGTGGAATAGCCACCCGACAATGCCACCACGCGCATTACTGCCGGATGATCCGCAAGTTCATCATACTGGCCAGCGTTTTCAGGTATCGTAAGCTTCAGCATCACTTGTTGCCCGTTTGGCAATAGCGCCAGTTCTGCAAACAATGCAGCCCGCAACATGTCTTCGGCTTCTGCCTTGTCTGGGGCGTGAATATCTACCTCTGGCTCAATAATTGGAACCAAGCCTGCAGCGATCACCATTCGCGCAATCTCAAAATGCTGGGAAACAACTTTTACGATACCTTTAAGGTTGGCCGCCTTAATGAAAGAACGTTCTTTTGTCCCAAAAATTCCCGCCTCTTTGGCCTTGGCCAATGTGGTCTCAAGCTGTGGCATTGCCTTCATCAATTGAACGCCGTCGGCTTCATCCTCAAGACCCTTATCGATCTTCAAGAACGGAACGACACCAGTGTCTTCCCAAAGGTAGTGCGCAACAGGCTTGCCAGCGATTGTCTCATCCATCGTGCGTTCAAACAGGATCGCACCGATGACTTTGTTGTTGTCGAAATCTGGGGCAAGGATGATGCGTTCGCGCATGCGCTGAACTTCGGCGAACATCTCTTCCTCTGAGCCGTAGGCTGATGCATCAACACCGTAAAGACCAAGTGCCTTTGGTGTAGACCCGCCTGATTGATCCAAGGCTGCAATAAACCCTGCGCCGCTTGTAATTTGTGTGACTTGATCCAACATCTAATACGCCTCCGTGAGTGATACTTTCGTTAAGTATCCCTAAGACAGACGAAAATTCATTGGTACATGTTAGCGACAGACATTTCCAATGTTAGCGACAGACAGTTCCAATGGTAGCGACAGACTATGCGTAAACGGATGCCATCGCGCGATCTAACGGTCAAATGTGCCACTGGAACAGGTGGTTCTTCATCCACCAATTCGACTCGGAAATCGCG
>JAGSGK010000151.1 GCA_023955215.1 Paracoccaceae bacterium | reverse complement strand
TGGGGGATGTTTCCCACCGTGCCCGTGGCAACTGGAGAAGCCTGATGTTCGAAACACTGAAACCACAACCTGCTGATAAAATTCTAGCGCTTATGGCGCAGTATCGCGCAGACCCACGTGAGACCAAAATCGATCTTGGCGTTGGCGTCTATAAGGATGCAACGGGCCTGACGCCTGTGATGCGTGCGATCAAAACTGCAGAACACAAACTTTGGGAAGACCAAGACAGCAAAGCCTATGTTGGCCTTGCAGGCGATCCTGCGTTTGGCGATGCGATGATCAAACTGGTTTTGGGCGATGCCGTTGCTCGTGACGCAATTTCTGCTGCGGCAACACCAGGCGGAACAGGTGCTGTGCGCCAAGCGTTTGAATTGATCCAAATGGCACGCCCAGATGCGCGCGTTTTTGTGTCTAACCCAACATGGCCAAACCACCTGTCCATCCTGAAATATCTTGAGATGGACATGGTACCATATCGCTATTTCGATGATGAAACACGCGGTGTTGATTTCGACGGCATGATTGCTGATCTAAAAACAGCCAAAGTGGGTGACGTTGTTCTGCTTCATGGCTGCTGCCACAACCCGACAGGTGCAAACCTGAACGTGGCGCAGTGGGAAGAAGTTATTGCGATTCTCAAATCAACGGGTGCAACCCCGATGATCGATATCGCATACCAAGGCTTCGGTGACGGTCTTGAAGAAGACGCTGCAGCAACACGCGCAGTGACCGCTGCAATGCCAGAGACAATCATCGCAGCCAGCTGTTCCAAGAACTTTGGCATCTACCGCGAACGTACAGGCATGTTGATGGTTGTGGCCCAGGATACCTCTGCCAAAGGCTTGAACCAAGCGACCTTAGCGTTCTTGAACCGTCAGAACTTTAGCTTTCCACCAGATCATGGTGCACGCATCGTAACGATGATCCTAAACGATGACGGAATGCGCGCCGATTGGATGACTGAACTCGAAGATATCCGCACCTCAATGTTGGGCCTCCGCAGCGACTTGGCTGCAGAACTTCAGCGCCTGTCCGGCTCTGATCGTTTTGGCTTCCTTGCACAGCACCGCGGCATGTTCTCGCGCCTTGGCACCACACCCAAGATGGTAGAAAAACTGCGCGTTGATGCAGGCATCTACATGGTAGGTGACAGCCGCATGAACATCGCAGGCCTAAACGCAAAAACAATCCCGATCTTGGCCAGAGCCATCATCGACGCTGGCATCTAACGTAGGGCGGCGTTCACCCCGCTAATGCAAAACAAAAGCAGAGCCTGATCTTAACGGATCGGGCGTATTTTTCCAATGGCCCCATGCGCATCGTCTATTGGGAGATCGTTATCGCCCTTACATTTGCGACGGGCAGCTGTGCCAGCGTCCTTGTGTACACGGCGATGAAGTATCGCTCAAAGTGGTTGAACATATTGCTCAGCACCTGTGTTATCGGAATTGTGATTTACAATTGTCCTGAGTGTGCTGAGCTTGATTGTCTTTGGCACCTGGCCATCCACGTGGGTTAAATTGCTAAATCAGTTTATCATAGTGATGCTGATTTTCGCTGTGGTGGAAATTGGTAGCTTTTCACTGTGTACGGGCAGCCAAACACAAAGCGAAAATGCCGTTGCTTTGATGCAAAGGCTACCATGGGAAAAATGTGGGCCACTGGTGTCACTTCGCGCAGCAGATTACGATGTGCGCGTGACCACGATCAATGGCACCAATTTGCTCCTGATAAGGTTGTCGGACGCGATCAAAGAGGTCGGCGATACGCGCAGTATGCAGATCCACAGGTCGCACTGGGTTGCGCTGGATCAAATCCAAAAAGTGGAACGCAGCGGTGATCGTGGTAAGGGTACAATAAAAGATAAAAGTAGCTGTACGATTCGCCGCAAGTACATGCCGGATATACGCGCCGCAGGGATGTTGCCAAACGGGCCAAAGCCGAAACCACAATCGCGCTTACGCGTCTGACTTGCTTGCGCGGGCGGCCAATACGGCCCCTAACGTGATCAGTACGCTGGCCCCTAGCAGGGCCCATGTCATGTCCGCAATTCCTACGATCACCAGAACGAAGGTGGACAGCAACGGCGCGGCATAGGATGCAACACCGAGCAATTGGATGTCGCCCCGTTTTACGCCCACATCCCAAACAAAGAACGCCAATCCGACCGGGCCAACGCCCAATCCGATAACGGCCAACCACACGGTGAGTTCAATCGGCCACACGGTGTCTTCAAATCCAAGGTGTGCAACGCCAGACAGGGCAGCGGTGGCAAGGCAAAAGACCGCAACGCTTGAGGTGGGCACCTGTCCCAACCTACGTGAAATGACCGAATAGCTGGACCATGTCACAGCACACAAAAGCGCAAGACCATACCCCAGCGCGGCACTGGCTTCAAAACTGGTCCCGCCTTGGGTCACGATCAATGCCGCACCTGCAAAACCAATAAGGCCGCCGATGATGTGACCTGCCTTCAGTTGTTCACCGGGTAACAGGCCCGAAAAAAACACGATCAGTAGGGGCCAAAGATAGGCGATCAACCCCGCCTCAGCCGCAGGTGCAAGGCGCAGAGCAGAGAAGTAAAAGAAGTGATAGCCAAACAGGCCCACCGTCCCAAATGCATAAATGTTCCAACTGACAGTTTTCAGCGATTGTGCTTCACCTGCTAGGAAAACCCAAACCAAACCCAGTGCTCCGCCAACTGCGAAAGACATTGCGGTCAGTTGGAAGGGGGGGATAGACATCGCCTTGACCGTAAGGACCGCCAATAGCGCCCACATCAATACGGCCCCAAAGCCAAGTGCGGTTGCTTGTGTCTTTGTCATGGGATGCCTCATCAATGCGGTGTGCTGCGTGATTGATAGGACGGAACAGGCTGTATCGCCAGTGGGAATGCATCCAAGAAAATCTTAAGATGCTAACTCCCGTTTACTGTCATAGGCACTCGAGGCTTAGTTCTTTATATCCAGTAACAGTAACATGAGCCATGTTGGTTTGACTTCGCAAATAGTGTTTACAAACACTCCTGTTAGCTCGTTCCGCTGCCCTAAGTCGTAGCGATAGCGCAGCTTCCACTGCTGTAAATATTTGTGGTGCTTGGTGTCGTATACGACGCTCTTCTATTCCATTGAAATGCAATACGGCCATCGGGCAGCTTGATTGCGTTGGTTGGCTTTCCATAATCCAAGACTACTTCTGTCACACCCTGATCTACATAGCCCTGCAAGATTTGGGTTGCGCAAGCCGGCATTAAGCCGATTATTATTAATGATTAAAATTTTCTCACGGTTCTTTCCTTCGTACTCTTAAGGGTAAATTATAACAATCAAATCATACCTATGCGGGAATTTAATTCAAATTGTTCAGCTTGGAGTGGTGTTTATCCCGCTGCGTTGCATAGCACGATAAATCCCGCCCCACAGGGTGTTGTTACTGCAATGTCCCTTACCAGTCCGTTAACTGCGCAGTTTGGTGAAATCACCTTCATAACCCGTGGTTTCGCGGGGTGATAAACGTACAGTTCAGGGCCTAAACTGTACAAAGGAGTGCGAAATTTGATGTGTCCCGCACCACTCCCAACCCCATTAATGCAGCGAATGCCTTGCTAGATACGAAAAAAACTGGACACCAAAGGTGCCCAGTTTCGGTGATTTATAGCGTAAATTCGTAGTGCAAATTAGCCGTTTGAGAACTCAGGATATGCTTCCATACCCAGCTCGGATTTATCCAAGCCCATGATCTCAGCTTCTTCTGATACGCGGATGCCTACAGTATATTTCAGGACCAACCATACGATTGCAGAGGCGATTACAGTGAACGCGCCAACCACTACGATGGAGTAAAGTTGAGTGAACAATGAAGCGTCTGAGTTGGTGAAGACAACTGCGATTGTGCCCCAGATACCAGCGAACAAGTGAACTGGGATCGCACCAACAACATCGTCGATTTTCAGTTTATCAAGCATTGGTACTGCGAAGACCACGATCACACCGCCAACAGCACCGATCAGTGTTGCCTCAAGCAATGTAGGTGTCAAAGGTTCAGCAGTGATAGCAACAAGACCTGCCAACGCGCCGTTCAGAACCATTGTAAGGTCAGGCTTTTTGTACAGCAGTTGTGTTAGGAACAATGCCGCCAAAGAACCACCAGCAGCTGCTGTGTTGGTGTTTGAGAAGATGCGAGAGATGTCTGCAACATCGCCAATCGTACCCATCGCCAATTGAGAACCACCGTTAAATCCGAACCAACCCATCCACAGGATGAATGTACCCAGTGTTGCAAGTGTCAGGTTTGAACCTGGCATTGGGATTGTTTTGCCGTCTTTGTATTTGCCGATACGTGGTCCAAGGATCAACGCGCCAACCAAAGCAGCCCAGCCACCTACAGAGTGAACAACAGTTGAGCCAGCAAAGTCCAAGAAGCCCATTGCGTCCAAGAAACCACCGCCCCATTTCCAAGAAGCTTGGAGAGGATAAATGATAGAAGTCAGGATGATAGTGAACACTAGGAAAGGCCATAGTTTAATGCGCTCAGCCAAGGCACCAGACACGATGGATGCTGTCGCTGCACAGAACATCAACTGGAAGAAAAAGTCAGAACCAGTTGCTGCATAGCCGTAGTCGTCAGCAGCATCAGCGGTAACGCCAACTGCTTCAAGAACGCCAACGCCCCAAACGCCAGATAGAACACCTTCGATGCTCCACGTTCCAAGTGGGTACATAAGGTTGTAGCCGATTAGGTAGTAGAAGATGGCGGCCAGTGAGAAGAGGCCCATGTTTTTGGTCAATTGCATTGCAACGTTTTTGCCGCGCACAAGGCCCGCTTCCAACATTGAAAAGCCAGCGGCCATCCAGAAGACCAAGAAGCCGGCCATCAAGAATAGCAATGAGTTTAGGATGAACACCGTGTCAGTCGAAGCCGCGACATTTACGGGTGCGTCCTGTGCCAGTGTGAGTGTCGGCAAGGCCGCGAGAACCGCGCCACCAACAAGAGATTTCATAAGTTTCATTTTCGTTTCTCCGTTCGTCGCGATTAAAGAGCGTCGTCGTTTGTTTCGCCGATGCGCACGCGCACGGCTTGATCTACGTCCAGCACAAATACTTTGCCGTCACCGATTTTGCCGGTCTGCGCGGTCTTGATGATTGTTTCGACAATCGCGTCGGCCATATCGGCGCTGACCACGATCTCGAGTTTGATTTTTGGCACGAAGTTTACAGCGTATTCAGCACCGCGGTAAATTTCTGTGTGACCCGATTGTGAGCCAAAGCCTTTGATTTCAGTTACCATCATGCCGCGTATGCCAGCGTCCGTAAGTGCCTCACGCACTTCTTCCAGCTTGAACGGTTTGATCGTCGCAATGATTAGTTTCATTCGATGTCCCCTTTGATCCAGCAGAGTTCTGCCCTGCAATTTGATGGGTTTATAAATTGGTATTTTTGAGGGAGTCGGAAATAACGGACTTGCAAAACACATGATGAAATTGAAGGGCGTGCTTAAAATTTGTGCGATGATCCGTTTTTGATTAAATATTACGCGAAAATTCAACCGATTTCGACTGGATCATGGCCCTGTTCATTCAAACCTGCTGCGCTATGATGTGCCAAACAAACAAGGCCGGGCAGGGCTGTGATGAGTAACACTTCTAAACGTAGGCGTCCCTTGGTCGCTGACAAACGCTATTCCAAATCCGCGGTTAAACCTAAGCCGCCAAAGAAAGCACCGCAAAAACGGCGCAAGCCTAAGCGGTCTGTGCGTGGCGGTATTCTTGGTTTTTTTCTTGGGCTGTTTCGCTGGGTCTTCCGTTTGATTTGGAATGTGATTTGGCGATCTAGTGCTGTGGTCTTTCTAATATTGCTACTGTCTGTGGGTTACGTATTCACGACATTGCCGAACTTGTCAGAGTTGCTAGATGGGCGCGCCCGTGGGTCGGTCACGTTGCTTGATCGCGAGGGTGATGTGTTCGCTTGGCGCGGGGATCAGTTCGGTGGTGCCGTGCGGGCAAATACTGTTTCGCCCTATTTGCGTGACGCAGTTGTGGCGACTGAGGACAAGCGGTTCTATCGTCACCTGGGCATCAGCCCACGTGGTGTTGCCAGTGCTGTGCGCATCAATCTAAGTGAGGGTCGTGGCCCGTTGTCTGGACACGGTGGCTCGACGATCACGCAGCAAGTTGCGAAATTGCTTTGCCTTGGCAAACCCTTTGATTCGAACGAGTGGAAAAGCGAAGGCGACTATGTTCGTGATTGTCGCCGCAGTTCTTTAAGTCGCAAAGCTCAAGAAGCGATTTTTGCACTTGCGATGGAAGCCAAGTACTCAAAGGACGATATCCTTTCGATCTATTTGAACCGCGCTTATATGGGCGGCGGCGCATACGGTGCTGAAGCGGCCTCTCAACGTTATTTTGGTAAAAGCGCATCAAACCTAAGTATTCCTGAAGGCGCGATGCTGGCGGGTCTTTTGACGGCTCCTTCTACCTTGTCACCGACCAAGAATTTGCAGCGTTCCCAAAATCGCGCCGCAACTGTTGTGCGGATGATGCGTGAGCAAGGATATGTTTCCGCCGAAGAAGAAGCGATTGCACAGGCCAACCCTGCGGTGCTGTCTAGGGCCGCTAAGCAACAAGTCGGCGGGTATTACGCGGACTGGGTGATGTCATCGGGACCAGAGTTCTTCACACGTAATACGACAGAGGATGTAATCATTCGCACCACCCTTGATCAGCGGTTGCAGAAGGCAGCTGAAGAGGGCCTGCAATGGGTGTTTGATAATAAGGTATCTGCCGGCTCAAAGGCGCAAGCCGCAATTGTCGTGATGGATGCTGATGGCGCTGTACGTGCCATGGTTGGTGGTCGTGCGACCAAAGTGACTGGCGCATTTAACCGTGCAACTCAAGCGATGCGCCAAACAGGGTCTGCGTTCAAGCCGTTCGTTTACGCAACAGCGCTAGACCTTGGGTATTCACCACTCGATACGATCAATGATGAGCCCTATTGTTTGAATATTGCAGGTTCAGGAGAGTGGTGCCCAAACAATTACACTAAGAAGTTCGAAGGTCCTGTGACGATGACACGGGCACTTGAGGCGTCTTTAAACATCCCTGCAGTCAAGATTTCTGAAAGCGTTGGTCGTGATTTGGTGCGCCGTGTCGCCTCCGATTTTGGGATCAAGAGCGATTTGGCTGCTGGCCCTGCTCTGGCGTTGGGCGCATCAGAAAGCACATTGTTGGAAATGACAGGTGCATATGCTGGCATCCTAAATGGTGGATCTGCTGT
>JAGSGK010000183.1 GCA_023955215.1 Paracoccaceae bacterium | reverse complement strand
CTCTGAGCCCAAATGTATGTACCGGCTGCTGTTCGCAAGTGTTCAATTGCACGTCTTCAGGAAGTCGCTGATATGTATCCGGCCTTTTCTGCGGCATGTTGTTTTGCCGTGGCCCTGTTGGGAGTACGCACGCGCCGCTGTCTCATTAGTGACCTGATCTATGATGACCATTTGGGCTCTCAGACTTTGGGTGCGCTTTATTCCGTTCCATACAATTGAGGTTTACGAACATCGTGAGCGGCTGTGATCAGATCGCAGTCGCTAATTCCTTTTCCTTCCAATCAAAGTTTTTGCCAGAGTTCAGAACGCTCCATGCGATGCGCGCGAGCTTGTTCGCCAGTGCCACACCGAGCTTGTTGTGCTGCATGCGCGTCGCCGCAGCCTCCAACCATGCTCCAAAACTAAACTTATGCCAGTTCTTTGGTCGCATCATGATGACTTGTGCTGCCTGCACAAACAGCATGCGCAGATACCGACTACCTCGTTTTGTGATCCGCCCCAGAATGGTACGGCCACCAGTGCTGTGTTGGCGTGGAACGAGCCCCAACCAAGCCGCAAAATCACGGCCGCGATCATATGCTTCGCCAGTTCCGACTGCGGCGACGACTGCGGTCGAAATAATTGGCCCGATGCCCGGAATGGTCATGAGCCGCTGACAACTGGCTTCAGACTCGCTGACGGATTTGATCTCGGACGTCGTCATCTCGATCCGCTTGTCGGTCCAGATCCAGTCTTGTTGAAGACCGAGGATCAACTTGCGCATCCGCAAAGATATCTCATCGCTGCGGTTATCCAAAATGGCTTGGAGCGATGTGCGCAATGCGGCCACGCTTTTCCGAACAGTAATCCCTTGTTCAATCAAGAATGCGCGTATTTGATTCATCGTCGCCGTCCGCCGCGATACGAGCCGGGAACGCACGCGATGAAGAGCCTGCAGATCGAGCTGATCCTGCGTTTTCTCAGAAACCGTCTTGAGATTGGGGCGCAGCGCGGCCTCTGCGATGGCCTCAGCATCATTGTAATCGTTCTTCTGTCCCTTGTTGAAAGGCTTCACATAAATCGCAGGAATGATCCGTGGCTCAAACCCCATGTTGCGCAGCGTTCGGCTGACAAAATGCGCGCTCAGACAGGCTTCCATGCCGACAACGCATTTGGGTAGGCCTTCGAACGTCGCGATCAATGCCATGCGCTTGATCTTCTTGCGCAACACAAGCTGCCCGTCTTTATCAAAACCAACCAAGTGAAAAACATCTTTGCCGATATCAACACCAACGGACATCAGCTCATCAAAATCATTCTTCGCCATGCTACTTCTCCTATATGCAGTATAGGCCAAGCCTAACCTGCTGGGTGAAGCAGCCGGTACATCCCATTAGTGGCGGCCTTTGCCGATACCAGCAATCAACACTTTTTGCTGAATTTATCCACCTGATTTCGCGTCATGCCAATGTCACGCAATTCCCTATTGGTTATGTTTTCGCGGCGTTGCAGTGGTCCGCCTCGAGCTCAATTGCGACATTCAGACCCTGTGCCGCAACAACAATTTTGCGCGGAATACAGTTGGTCTTTTTGTTTGCTGAATTTCCCAAGCACCATCTTTAAGTATTTCATTTGGGATAGTTTTTAATGGACCAAATGATCTCCACCAAACGCCAACGCCTTCTTAGGGGTTCAAGAAATTTGTTTGGATCACAGTATTTGACTCAGAAATTCGCGCGTGCGCGGATCCTTGGCATCTTTGAAAAACGTCTCTGGCGGGCCATGTTCGACAATCACGCCGCGGTCTGTGAAATAGACATGGTCTGCAATTTCGCGGGCAAACCCCATTTCGTGGGTGACCAGAATGCAGGTCATCCCGTCCTCGGCAAGGTCTTTGATCGTTTGAAGGACTTCGCCAACAGTTTCGGGGTCCAGAGCTGCGGTTACTTCATCAAACAGCATCACATCCGGCTGCATCGCGAGTGATCGCGCAATGGCCACACGCTGTTGTTGGCCGCCCGAAAGTTCCCCCGGGAAGGCTGCCTCTTTGCCTTCCAGGCGCACCTTTTTCAGCAAAGCACGGGCGGTGGCCTCTGCCTCTACCTTGTCGTGTTTCAGGACTCGAACCGGGGCCATCATTACGTTTTGCAAAGCTGTTTTATGGGGGAACAGGTTGTATTGCTGAAACACCATTCCGACCTTCTTGCGCAACTCCAGCTTGTTGAGGTGAAGGTCATTCACTTCTTGTCCTTCAACCAGAATGGAGCCCTGTTGAATATCGTTGAGTGCATTCACGCAGCGAATCAACGTCGACTTTCCCGATCCGGACGGGCCGATGATGCAGATCACATCGCCCTTCATCACATCCAGAGAGACACCGTTCAAAACCTTGAGATCGCCGAAAGACTTGTGCACGTCCTTGATTGAAACCATCGGTTCGGAGGGGGACCAGCTCATATCATTTCCTCAAGTGATTACGGAAAATTTCTTTTCCAACCGCACTGTGAAACGCGCGATGGGATAGCAATAGGCAAAGAACAGCAACAGGACAAAGCCGTAGAACGGAGCAAGTAGCTCGGGACGTCCGCCTTCGGCAGACAAAGCCCGCCCTGTGAGTGTCATCACCTCAGACACTCCCACAATCGAGGCCAAAACTGTAGCCATTGTCAGGATCGCGTAGAGGTTCATCCAAGGGGGCAGCATTCTCTTGACACATTGGGGCAAGATGATCAGCCAAAGTGTCTGGCGCCGCGTATATGCTAGGCTTTCTGCCGCTTCCCATTGGCCGCTCGGCAGTGAATTAACTGCCCCACGCACGATCTCGGACACATTGGCCATCACGGGCAACGACAATCCTAAGATGGCTTTAAACCAATCTGGAAATGGGATCTTCAAACCAAGAATTGAAATCTCGAATGGTAACAGGAACATCGCAAAGAACAGCAAAACCAACCAAGGGGCATTCCGGAAAAACTGTGTGACGAACCAAGAGCTTCCGCGCATGGCTCGGTTCGGCGATATCTGACCCAGCCCAAGCATGGCGCCGGCCGCGGTTCCCAATCCCATCGCACTGATCGAGATGACCAGATTGAAAACAAATCCCTTGAGCAACAACGGAGCCCAATTTGCCAATACAGCCAGTGGCGAAAGAATTGCGATGCCGTCAGCGGCAAAAGCCAGCGACGGACCGACAATGCACACTGCAGCAATTGGAATTGCATGCCATAGACTGAGCCTCAGGAAAGGTTCAGCCTCTCGCGGCGTAACGGGCAGCATTACCGGCAGATCTGTCTTATAGGTCATCAGCCGTACCCCGGTATTTTCATTGCGCGTTCCCAGCGGTTCATTCCACTGACCAAGACGCCAACAAGCGCGAAGTAAGCCAACAACAGAAATATCATCATCTCGGTAACATTGACGTTGTCGGACCAGATCTGATTGGCCTCGTACAGCATTTCCGGAACAGCAATTGCGTAGGCGAGCGTCGTTGTCTTAACCAAGTTAACCAAGTTGTTGTTGAGCGCAGGCAGCACCACACGAAATGCCAATGGCAGCGTTATGTCTCTGTAGATCATGAGTTTGGAAAACCCCAAAGCCTCCGCTGCTTCGACGGTTGACTTGGGAACGGCTTCAATTCCGGATCTGAATATCTCGACATTGAACGCCCCGGCAAAGAAAGACAGCGATATAGCGGCCCATGCAAAACTCCCCAAAAGGGGCGATTGACCACCCCAGTCGTTTTCAACTTTAGGCAACAGCGTCCCAATCGCAAAATAGAAGAAATAGAGCTGCACCAGCGGAGGTGTATTGCGGAATATCTGGATGTAACCATTCACAATCCGCCGAGTCCACTTGAACGATGAACCCTGCAGCCATGCTCCGATCACCCCAATAATGACAGAGAAAAACAAACAGACCAACGATAGCCAGATCGTCGTCAGAAACCCGTTCACCATCCGGTTTCGGTCATAGCTGTCATAAAGAAACGGGAGATTTATTCCCGTCTCGTCATAGAGAACGCGGAACCAATCAAAAAAGAATTCCATTTAGGGAAGCTCCGGATTCTGGAGTAATAGGCGGGGCACTTGGCCCCGCCATTCATTACCTTACTTGAACTTTTCGTTCATAGCTTTTGCAAATGGCGTGTTTGCCACGCCCCATTTGGTCTCTAGCTCAAGGATCCGTCCGCTCTTGTGCCAGTCGGTGATCATCTCACTCATCAGGGTGCCAAAGCCATCTTCACCCAGCGGAACAGCAAGGCCCCAAGGTGCGTCATCAATGGTAGGCAATGGCATCTCGTAATCAGCCCATTCCGGATCATTGGTCTTGGCTACAATTGCGCTGTCGTCGTAGACAAATGCGGCGCAGTTGCCGGCCTTTAATGCAGAATAGGCCTCGGCTGTGCCTTTGAAGGCAACGATTTCCGCACCATATTCTTGTGATGTTGCTTTGTTGTAGAATGCCCCCTGGATGCCGCAAACTGGTTTGCCGCGCAGATCATCCCACTCCTTAAGGCCCAGGCTCTTCAACGAAAGAACGTTGGTGCCAGACGAATAATAGTTCGGGTCAATTATCTGAACAACTTTGCGACGATCGGGCTTGTCAGTCATGGTCGCAATCATCAGATCGATTTTGCCTTGCTCCAGAAATTGCATCCGGTTTGAGCTCACAACCGGCACAAACTCGACTTCAACACCAAGCTTGTCAGCTACATCAGTTGCCAGATCAGGCTCAATGCCAATGATGGCACCTGACGTGTCGAGGAAGCCATATGGCTTGTAATCGGCCTTCACACCGACGATCAGCTTGCCGCGTTCTTTGATTGTATCCAGAATATCGGCACTCGCCGTTGTCGCCCCAATGCCCGCCATCAGCACCACAGCGGCGACAGATTTGATCGTATCGACTATCATCATATTCTCCCAGTTGGTTTCGTTTGCATCTTTTTGGCAGCGTCATTTAGGCAATAGTGCCTCAGCCGCTTCCGTAGTCTGGCGGCAACCTCGATATCTTACAAGGAATATTGGCAGCGCGGGGACCAGCTCTTTGCCGGTGCACCCCATAGCCACGGTCGAGATTGCTGCGGATTGCGCCAACGTCCGCTTTTTCTGCTGCCTTGTGCGCCAATACACCAAAGCCGAGATCGAAGCGTTCGTGGAAGTGGCCGATACATACAACACCTATGTCGCCTCCCATGTTTTTACCGACGAGGCGGTCGAAATAGCGGTCGCAGCCGGAGTGAAGTCCATCGAGCATGGTTTCCTGATGAGCCGCGAGACGATGGAACTGATGCGCGACAATGACGTCTGGCTGTCGGTGCAGCCCTTGCTAGACGATGAAGACGGTTTCTCTTTCGATGATCCCGTCAGTCAGCAGAAATGGATCGACGTCACGAACGGCACGGATTTCACCTATAAGACGGCGAAGGAGGTTGGCGTGAAAGTCGCTTTTGGCACCGACATCCTGTTTGACCCCGCGCTGGCTGAACGTCAGGGTGCGTTTCTTGCCAAGTTGCAGCGCTGGTATACGCCCTATGAGGTACTGAAAATGGCGACCTCGACCAATGCCGAGCTGCTTGAACTATCCGGTCCGCGGCACCCCTATCAGCAAGGCAACCTGGGTGTGATTGCAGAAGGCGCTTACGCCGACTTGATCACCCTCCAACTCGACCGTCGCCCCAGCTGTCAAACTCCCAATCATGCTAGTCGTTGTTGTCCGACCTGAGCTAAGGCTTCTCTTGGATCAATATGAGGCCACAGCCACCAAGTCTAAGGCGGTTAGGAACATGATGATCTGTTTGCGTGGAGCACTCCCGAACCTGCGTTCAGAGCATTCCTTAGCCACGCGCCAGCTCATTGGAGGGCCCCAAAAGACGCAAAGCCCCAAGGATTTTGTACAGGTTTTGTACAGGAATTTGACCATTTCAGCCGACATCGGCCCCGCATCGCCGCGTGAGTTTCTGCGAGCCTCTGCGCAAAGCCCTGCAAATAAGCCATATTTTAAAGGTGTTTTTGGTGACCCCGATTGGATTCGAACCAATAACCTGCCCCTTAGGAGGGGGCTGCTCTATCCAGTTGAGCCACAGGGCCATATACATTTTCTAGTTAAGTCTATACATTTTGAAAAGGTATAAATCTTATGAACTTAAAATTACTAAAGTAAAATTTTAAATGAATGTCGACAATCAAATAAAAAGTAAATTACAAAATTATTTGCTTT
>JAGSGK010000187.1 GCA_023955215.1 Paracoccaceae bacterium | reverse complement strand
GGAACGACCAGTTTGGATGGCCATAGCGGAAGGTAAATATCGGTGGTGCTATCTTTACTACACAGCGGGCGCGCACAGTCAAAAGAGCGCATAAAATGATCCCAAGATCCCCAAGTCAGAGCAACCATGAGGATCAGGATCATTAAGACCGAGATCAACTCAAACAACCAAAGTGTGCGACCACTTAGCTTGGAAACCAACATGTCCATGCGGATGTGCGTACCATCGCGTTGGACGTAGGCAACGCCCATAATAGCGATAATTGGCATCGCGCTCTCAATCAAGTCAACATAGCCCATCATCGGAGCGCCAAAGAATTTGCGGGTCGTGACGGAGTACGCGGCCAAGAACATTAGTGAAAAAATCGCAAGGCCGCTGATTAAAGCGCAGAAACGCTCCAGCGGCAACAATGCCCGATCCAATCTACTTAGCAGACTGGAATCCTCCAGTACCGCAGCTGATCCTGCCATTGGTCTACTCCCCCCGAGTATATTTTAGATAGTTAGGCCGCCCCAAATGTGCGGGACGGCCCATTGTTAGGAATTGACGCTTAGTTTGCGGCTTTGGCTTCTGCCAATGTCTTCACAACAAGGTCATATAGCTCTTGGCCTGGTAGGCCTTGCGCTTCCATGTCTGCAATCCATTCGTCACGGATCGGATCAGCGGCCTTGGCGCGGAACTCGGCGATAACATCATCGCTGATTTCAACCTTTTGAACGCCTTTTTCTACCAACACTGCATCCCAACGGCCCAACAATTCGCCGTAGTTGGCCAAGTAGTGATCCAACGCTTCTGGGATTGAGCTATCGAGTGCTTCACGTTCTGCGTCGGACAGATCGTCATAAGCATCGATGTTCACAACAACTGGGCAGTTCACGGTTCCTGGGTTCAGGTTGGCAGTCCACCAAGTCGCTTGATTGATTGTGCCGAATGACAGGTGCGCGTGCTGTGCGAACGCAACCGTATCGACCAATCCACCTTCCATGGCTTGGTATGCTTCAGTCGCTGTTACAGATGTTGGAACACCACCAACCGCTGAGAATGCTTTGCCGATGCCGCCGGTCGCACGAACGCGCATACCTTCAAAATCAGCCAAAGTTTGACGTGGCTCGCCTGTACCAACCAAGTTGTACTGTGGCATTGGTGACGTCATCAGCAACTTAGCGTTCCATTGCGCCATTTCCTCAGCCGCGGCTGGGTGTGCGTAAACCGCTGAAGATACTGCAACTTCTTGCGCAAGATTTTCAACGCCCAAGAATGGTAGTTCCAAAACAGTTACAACACGGTTTTTGTCGCGGTGATAACCAGCACAGAACTGCGCCATCTCAAATGCCCCAATGCTGATTCCATCAAGGTTTTCACGGTTCTTGGACAGACCGCCATAGCTCACGTTCATTGTGAACTCGCCATTGGTCTTCTCCGAAACCAACTCAGCCAACTTCTCAACGTGTTCTGTAAATGCGCGGCGCTTGCCCCAGACAGATACGTTCCATTCGGTCGCAGCAGCTTCCAGTGCGAATGTAAACGAGAATGTGGATGCAACAGCACCCAATATGAATTTGTTCATTGTACTCTCCCAAGTTTGCGGAACTGACAGCTAAGGTGCGGTGTTCCGCCTTCAAAGAGGCTAGCGCGGTGCTGACCTTCTGCCAAGTGTTATTACGCGGCGTAAATCAAGCAAAGGAGTGAACGCTGAATTTTTGACGGTGCTTAAATATTATGCACAGACGGAGATTTAACCCAATCCAAAACGTCGAAAAGAGCCGGAAGCACATTCGGGTCAGCAGTCAGAAAATACCTACGCCAACCGACCCGTAACACCGTGCTGGTTATGAAATTACGCTATATTATTTACAGCGCTCGCGCAAAGCCACGTGACCTTGGTTATAGGCAAGTAATTGACCTCTTGAGGTAATCGAGAACAAAACGCGGCCACCACTGTATGTATCACCCTCCCCGAAACATTGAAGGTCGTATAGAACGGACGTTCCCATATCCCTAAGATTGGTAGCCTGAACCATATCACAAGAGGATTCCCAGTAATTGGCCGTATTACCAGATATGGTTAATCTGAAATCATTCATGTCGAGGGCACATGCCTCTTGGGAAGAATCCCAAGTTCCTTCAAACGGGCCGGCAACGGCAGCACCCGTTGAGGCCACGCTGATCATCAGTAGAGCAGAAAAAATACGCATTTTTTATCCTTTTTAACTTTGTGAAAGAAGTTTAGTCATCTTCGGGTCTATTACATCTGGCAATCATAGCCGACATCGACAGGTTGATCTTGTCGCGCAAATCCGATCCGACGGGTTGGAAACTCAATCACAAATCCACCGTTGGCCCAAGCCCAAGTTCCCTGTTCTTCTTTATCTGACAAAGCATCACAGTCTTTACCAAGGTAGATTGTCTCATTCGCACTCTTGAGTGCGGCGCCATGGGCATTTTGCGTTGCAGTATAAGTGGAGCCATTAGACCCCTCGTAACCAAAAGAGGGCCCAGCAATAAGAGCCAGTGAAGCAACTGCTAGCATAAAGATATTTATACGCATTAGATTTTCAGTCCATTTTTACATCGATGATATTAGATTATTCTGAGGTCCAGTTATCGACAATACGTAAAAAACGATCTTAAGATATTGCACAAACTAAGAGTCTTCCTTCCTATGCTTGGAGCGCCCCGGAGCCATCGCCGATTCTGCAAAATGGCGGTGCGCCGGACTGTACAGCCAGGGCATTGGCCTTACACATTGAACAGCCTTTACAACTTTTGCTTGGTAAAGATCGGGATTTAAATTGTGTCATTAGTCATGTTGCTTCGCAAATTCTTGACATTCAATCCACCGAAAATGTAACAATATTTACAATATGCTCCGGATAAATTTACAAATTCATCCCTTTATCAGAAAAAAATTTACAACGAACTCCTTATATTCCAGTCTCTTATTCCCTTCTTTTCAATTCGCGTTATTATCCCGCTCAAAGATCAAAACTGAACTGCGTGGGAGTGACGCATTCAGACCAACACTTGATCAATGAACGCCCCAAAAGGGCAGGCCATTAGGGAGGTGCCAACCATGTCAGAGACCCAATCCAAAACATATCCCCCGTCAGCAGAAATGGCAGCAAATGCCAATGTCGACGCAGCAAAGTATGATGCCATGTACACCGCATCCATTGCCGATCCCGACGCATTCTGGGGGGAGCACGGCAAACGTATCGATTGGATCAAACCCTATACTCAAGTCAAAGACGTCAATTTTGCTTTGGGCAATGTATCAATTAATTGGTATGGCGACGGTACACTGAACGTCTCTGCAAACTGCATCGACCGCCATTTAGAGACCCGCGGCGACCAAACTGCGATCATCTGGGAGCCGGACAGCCCAACCGACGGGTCTCTGCATATTACATACAAACAATTGCATTCCTCCGTTTGCAAAATGGCGAACGTGTTAAAGGGCCTTGGCGTTTCGAAAGGCGATCGCGTTGTAATCTATATGCCGATGATCCCTGAAGCGGCTTATGCTATGCTCGCATGTGCGCGTATCGGCGCGATCCACTCTATCGTGTTCGCTGGATTCTCACCTGATGCTTTGTCCGCACGTGTGAACGGTTCTGAAGCTAAGGTTGTGATCACTGCAGATGAGGCCCCACGAGGTGGCCGCAATACGCCACTTAAAGCGAATGCAGACAAAGCACTGGCTGACTGTGACGCAACTGTTCAGTGTCTAGTTGTGCGTCGCACAGGTGGCGATGTTGCATGGAACGAAGCACGTGATCGCGATTACAATGTGCTAAGCAAAGCGGCATCATCCGATTCTGCACCAGAAGAGATGAACGCCGAAGATCCACTTTTCGTCTTATACACTTCGGGTTCGACCGGTATGCCAAAAGGCGTAGTCCATACGACTGGTGGCTACATCGTCTACGCTGCTATGACCCACGAAATCACCTTCGACTATAAAGACGGCGATGTGTATTGGTGCACCGCTGACGTGGGTTGGGTTACCGGCCACAGCTATATTGTTTACGGCCCACTGGCCAACGGCGCGACCACTGTGATGTTTGAAGGTGTGCCAACTTACCCAGACGCATCACGTTTTTGGCAGGTTTGTGAAAAACACAAAGTGGCACAGTTCTACACAGCCCCAACCGCTATCCGCGCATTGATGGCGCAAGGTGATGACTTTGTTAAGAAATGCGATCTTAGCAGTCTACGCATTCTTGGCACCGTGGGCGAACCAATCAATCCAGAAGCTTGGAATTGGTACAACGAGGTTGTCGGCGGCGGTACCTGCCCGATCGTTGATACATGGTGGCAAACTGAAACTGGCGGCCATTTGATGACTCCATTGCCGGGCGCACATGCCATGAAACCGGGTTCAGCGATGAAGCCATTCTTTGGAATTGAACCCGTGGTGCTTGAGCCAGCAAGTGGTGAAATCATTGAGGGCAACGATGTCGAAGGCGTCTTGTGCATCAAAGGCAGCTGGCCCGGTCAAATGCGGTCTGTTTGGGGCGATCACGAACGCTTTGAAAAGACGTATTTTGCGGATTATGAAGGCTACTACTTTACCGGCGACGGTTGCAAACGCGATGCAGACGGCGACTATTGGATTACAGGTCGTGTCGATGACGTGATCAACGTTTCTGGCCACCGCATGGGCACAGCCGAAGTTGAAAGCGCACTGGTGGCACACCCACAAGTCGCCGAAGCTGCTGTTGTTGGCTATCCTCATGACATCAAGGGACAGGGCATTTATTGCTACGTCACATTGATGAATGGTGAGACCCCCACCGACGAGCTGCGTGTTGAACTGCGCAACTGGGTTCGCAAAGAAATCGGCCCTATCGCCTCACCAGATCTGATTCAGTGGGCACCAGGCCTACCCAAAACCCGTTCAGGTAAAATCATGCGCCGTATCTTGCGCAAGATTGCAGAGAACGACTTTGGCGCATTGGGCGACACGTCAACCTTGGCAGACCCAAGCGTTGTTGATGACCTCATTGAAAACCGCATGGGCTGATAACGATCACAGTGGTGTTCGCTTGATCCGCGGACACCACTGACCAAAGGAAACACATTATGAACACCTCACCTGTACTTATTCTCCTCGGCCCTCCAGGGGCTGGCAAAGGCACCCAAGCGCGGATGCTAGAAAAACAATTCGGCCTTGTTCAACTGTCCACTGGCGATCTGCTACGTGCAGCGGTGACAGCCGGCACTCCTGCGGGACAAGCCGCTGATGCCGTTATGAAAGCTGGCGCATTGGTCAGCGACCAAATCGTAATTGATATCTTGCGAGACCGAATGACCGATGCAGACTGCGCCAAGGGCGTGATTTTGGATGGCTTCCCACGCACAGCGATACAGGCTGCGGCCTTAGATGAATTGCTGGCGCAGAACGGTCAAAAGATCAATGCCGCCATCAGCCTTGAGGTGGATGATGCCGCAATGGTCGAACGCGTGGCAGGGCGATACACTTGTGGCGACTGCGGTGAAGGATACCACGACAGCTTCAAAATCCCCACCAAAGTGGGCGTTTGTGACAACTGTGGCGGAACGGAAATGAAGCGTCGCGCGGATGACAATGCCGAAACCGTAAGTGGACGATTAGCAGCCTATCACGCGCAAACTGCACCATTGATCAAGTACTATGAGGATAACGGTGCGTTACAGCGCATTGATGCGATGGGTGAGATCGATGTGATTGGCAAAGCACTTACCGCGGCGGTAAACAAGATCGTCGCCTAATAGCGCTAATTCTTAAACAGTTAAAAAACAGACTTCCGCAAAAGCGAATGCTCGCCTAACGTCGTGATCAAATACCTATTTGATTGAAGGATCACGGCCATGGGGTTTCGCGCAGCGATAGATGATAACGACGTTAAGTCGATCACAAACTGGATGCAGACCGCGCCCGAGACAACCTCGGTCGCGGACTTCCTTCCGGGGCCCGGCATTCAGAAGCTAGAACTTAAGTTTGACATCGACGAGTTGCGTGCAGCGCTCGACGAATGTTTGGCACGCGAGGCCTTCAAAGGCGGAATGCAAGATCAAGGATTTGCCGCCCTCCCCCTCACCCAACGACCCGGACAAACTGAATGGACTGAAAATGATCTTTCTGGCCGTTACTGGTTACGCGGCGATGCGCGATACGTCGAAGAAGCCCGC
>JAGSGK010000089.1 GCA_023955215.1 Paracoccaceae bacterium | reverse complement strand
TGCTTTTGAAGCCATCGAAAAGGGTGAGATTTCACTCGATACGATGGTCACCATTTCCAAGCACGCCGCGTCAGAGCCCCCATCAAAGCTGGGCCTCAAAAGCGGACAAAAAATCGCGATGCGTTACCTTGTTCGCGCTGCAGCCGTTAAATCGGCGAACGACGCAGCCACTGCAATTGGCGAAGCACTGTCTGGATCAGAGGCACGTTTTGCCCGCCGCATGACCCGCACCGCTAAAGCTTTAGGCATGTCACGCACCACATTTAAGAACGCACACGGCCTGACCGAAAAGGGTCACATGTCGACAGCACACGACATGACAATTTTGGGTCGCCATGTTCTGTACGACTACCCGCAGTATTATAACCTATTCTCACGCCGCACGACTGACGCAGGCATCCGCGAAGTCGCAAACACCAATCGTCGCCTTCTGGCATCTTACAAGGGGGCCGATGGCATCAAAACCGGTTACACCCGCGCAGCAGGTTCAAATCTGGTGGCATCCGCCGAGCGCGGCAACAAACGCATTATCGCAACTGTCTTTGGTGGCAAATCATCCGCTTCTCGTAACGCAAAGGTTGCAGAACTTCTTGATCTTGGCTTCCGCCGTGCGCCCAATCGCGCCCCTGTTCGCAAACCAAATGCTCCTGCATATGTTGCAGACAATTCACCACGTGAAAGTGCTCCAGGCAAAACAATTCGTGTGAATGTTGCGGTGAAAACCAGCCTTCGACCCAAAGCCCGTACCAAAGTAGTCGAGGCACCACTGTTGCTAGCCGAAGCGCCTAAGGCCGAAACCAGCGTCTTGCCCGCAGACATAAATGTTGCACTCGCCGCCGCACAAGAAGAGGTAGTGATCGCCAAGGTCGAAAACATCCAAACAGTCGCAGCCGTTTCAACCCGCCCCGCCGCACGGCCTAAAAATCTGGTCCTTGCCCGTGCAGCACCTAAAACCGAAGTTGTCACCCGCATATCTACATCAGGTGGCCGCCATTGGGGCGTCAACGTTGGACGTTATACCAGTCGTTACAAAGCCGAACGAGTTCTGTTGAAAACGGCCCTTGCCGAAATGGCGACGCTTGATGGATCACTGCGCAAAGTTGTACGTAGCAGCCGTGGGTTTGATGCGAACTTCATGGGGCTAACCCGTGAAACCGCAGACCTTGCGTGTCGCCTCCTGAAAGCGCGCAATGTTACCTGCTTTATGGTCGGTCCATAAAATCACGCCCAGACCTGCGTAAGGTCTGGACATACCGTTAGTGCGTCGCTTGAAGCAGTTGGCGTGTGTATTCGGTTTGCGGATTTTCAAACAAATCTTCAGCCGTGCCCTGTTCGACAACGTCACCCTGTTTCATCACAATCACCTTGTGTGACATCGCGCGGATGACCTTCAGGTCGTGGCTGATGAACAAGTAGGCCAATCCATATTTCTTCTGCAACTCACGCAACAACTCGACGATCTGAACCTGAACAGTCATGTCCAACGCCGAAGTGGGTTCATCCAAAACCAAAAGCTTTGGTCGCAAAACCATCGCCCGTGCAATCGCAATGCGTTGGCGTTGTCCGCCAGAAAATTCATGCGGATAGCGATCCATAGTTGCAGGATCGAGCCCCGTTTCCAACATCACTTCAGCGACAAGGTCGCGTTGATCACGATCAGGATCAACGTTGTGAATTTTCAAACCCTCAGAAATAATCTGCGCACATGTCATACGTGGGCTTAAGCTGCCGTACGGGTCCTGAAACACGATCTGCATGTCTTTGCGCAGATGGCGCAACTGCTTGGTCGACCAACTGCGGATGTCCTGACCTTTGTAGGTGATACCGCCCTCAGACGCGATCAGGCGCATAATAGCCAATGCCATCGTCGTCTTGCCAGAGCCACTTTCGCCGACGATACCCAACGTCTCCCCTGCCCTTACAGACAATGAAGATGCATTAACCGCCTTGATGTGACCAATCGTTCTGCGCAGCATCCCACCGTGGATTGGAAACCAAATCTTGAGCTTATCCGTTTCAACAACAACTGGCGCATTTTCTGCAACTGGTTCGGGTTGACCGCTTGGATCCGCGCTGAGTAATTTAATCGTGTAGGGGTGTTGTGGATTGGCGAACAATTCCGCCGTTGGCCCACTCTCAACCACTTCACCTTGCTGCATTACAAACACGCGGTCCGCGATGCGGCGCACAATTGCAAGGTCGTGGGTAATGAACAAAAGGCCCATACCCTCGGCGTCTTTCAGGTCTTTCAAAAGATCAAGGATTTGGGCCTGAATGGTCACATCCAAAGCCGTTGTTGGCTCATCCGCAATCAGGATGTCAGGCTTGTTTGCCAATGCCATCGCAATCATCACACGCTGGCGTTGCCCGCCTGACAATTGGTGCGCATAGCTGGATAGCCGTGTTTCCGCGTCACGAATGCCAACCTTTTCCAACAACTCCAACACGCGACCACGGGCCTGCGCCCCAATGATCCCTTGATGCAGCGCAAGGCTTTCGGTCAACTGTTTTTCAATCGTGTGCAGCGGGTTCAACGATGACATTGGTTCTTGGAAAATAAAACTAATGTCATTGCCGCGTACTTGGCGCAGGCGTCGTTCATCCGCACCAATCAGTTCCTGACCATCATATTTGACAGAGCCCGTCACCTGCGCGCTGTCACCCAACAATGATACAGTGGACAACGCAGATACAGATTTCCCTGATCCAGACTCACCAACTAAGGCCACAACTTCACCGCGGTTCACCGTAAAGCTGACGCCACGCACTGCAGGTGTCACTACGCCGTCTTGGCGAAAGCCAACATTCAAATTTTGCACGTCTAATAGGGCGGTCATTGGAATGTCTTTCGTGGGTCAAAGGCATCGCGGACACCTTCAAAAATGAACACCAAAAGCGACAGCATAACAGCGAATGTACCAAAAGCTGTGAATGCCAACCAAGGGGCCTGAAGGTTCTGTTTGGCCTGCAATGTCAGTTCCCCCAACGAGGGGGCAGAAGACGGCAAACCAAAGCCAAGGTAATCTAGGATCGCTAGGGTCGAAATTGTCCCCGTGATCAGGAATGGCAGCATGGTCAATGTCGCCACCATAGCGTTTGGCAACATGTGGCGGAACATGATGGTGACGTTACCAACACCCAAAGCACGGGCGGCACGGACGTATTCAAGGTTGCGTGCACGCAGGAATTCGGCACGCACAACACCGACCAGACTGGTCCAAGAAAACAGCACCAACAAGAACACCAACAGCCAGAAGCTACGCCCTAAAATAGCGAACATAATGATGATGACATAGATCACAGGAATCGCGGACCATACTTCAATCACGCGCTGGAAAATCAAATCTGTCAGCCCACCAAAGAACCCCTGCACCGCACCTGCGACGATACCAATCAACGTTGCAGCGCCAGTCACCATCAAAGTGAAAAATACTGACAAACGGAAGCCGTGGATAACTCGTGCCAACACATCACGTTTTGTCCCATCTGTGCCCAACCAGTTTTGCGCGTTGGGCGGCAATGGTGCCGCACCCGGGCGTTCCACCGCAGTATCAAAGGAATAAGGGATCAGTGGCCAAATCGTCCAACCTTTGTTGATCACGTCACCGTTCACGATGCCATCAGCGCTGTCTTCAATAGCACCCTCAGGGTCATCGAAACAGATATCCAATCCTCCCGAAACAATCAGGCATTCCACTTCTGGATCGCGGTAAACCGCTTCGGTTTCAAAATCGCCACCAAATTCGGTCTCAGGATAAAAATTCAAAATCGGTGTGTAATAACTGTCCTGATAGCGAACAAGGATTGGCTTATCATAGGCCAACAGCTCTGCGCACAGGCTGAGCCCGAAAAGGATCGAGAACAGCACAAGCGACCAGTACGCCCGCTTGTTGCGTCGGAAATTGCGCCAGCGACGTCGGTTTAGGGGGGACATAGCCATCAGCCTTCCCTCTTCTCAAAATCGATACGCGGATCGACAAGCACATACATCAGGTCCGACAGGATCGCGACGAGCAAACCCATCAAACCAAAGATGTACAGAGTGCCAAATACAATTGGATAGTCACGTGCAACCGCCGCCTCAAATCCCAAACGTCCAAGGCCGTCGAGGGAAAAGATGGTTTCGATGATCAGAGAGCCGCCAAAGAAAACCGAGATAAACAAACTTGGAAAACCGGCGATAACAATCAACATGGCGTTGCGAAAAACGTGACCATAAAGAACTTGGCGTTCGCTTAGGCCTTTGGCCTTGGCCGTCACGACATACAGCTTCTTGATCTCATCCAAAAAGCTGTTTTTGGTCAGCAAAGTCAGGGTCGCAAAACCACCAATCGTACCCGCTAGTACTGGCAGTGTGATGTGCCAAAAATAATCCAGCACTTTACCCATCGCTGTCAGATCATCAAAATTGTCAGAGGTCAGACCACGCAGCGGGAACCATTGATAATAACTGCCACCCGCAAACAGAACCAACAGCATGATTGCGAATAAAAAGCTAGGGATCGCATAGGCCGCGATGATAAACGCGCTGGTCCATGTATCAAACCGCGACCCATCTTTGACCGCTTTACGAATGCCCAAAGGTATCGAAATCGCGTAGGCAATCAACGTCGACCAAAGGCCAAGTGTGATAGAGACGGGCAGCTTTTCCTTCACAAGATCAATAACCGAAATTGATCTAAAATAGCTTTCGCCAAAATCAAATCGGACATAGTTCCAGACCATATTCACGAAACGTTGGACCGGTGGTTTGTCAAAACCAAACTCTGCCTCTAGCTCTTTGATATACTCAGGCGGCAAACCACGTGCGCCAATATATTGGCTGTCGGATCCCGTGCTAAGATCATCAACACCCGCATCACTGCCAGCGCCTGTTATGCCCTCCAACACATCGCCTTGCCCCTGAGCACGCGCAATCGCCTGCTCAACAGGGCCACCGGGCACAAATTGCACCAAGGTGAAATTCACCAGCAAAATACCCAACAGCGTTGGAATAATCAGCAAAAGCCGTCTTAATATATACGAACTCACGTGCGGATTATCTCAGCGCGCCAGCGACACGAAGTTTGGCTGCTTTGTCTTCTTCAAACCACCAAAAATCGAGGAATCCCAAACCATAGGCTGGGATCGTTTCAGGGTGCCCAAATTGGTCATAATACGCGACCCAGTGAGCCGCATTGTACCACACTGGAATCATGATGAATTCATGGCGAAGGACACGATCCAGCGCCATCATGGATGCGACTTCATCCTCACGTGTCAGAACCTGCAACGACGCATCGATAACTGCATCTACCAATGGACTGGCCAAACCGGCAGGATTGAACAGTGAATAAGCAGCGTCTTCAGAACCAAATTGCTGAGGCAGCGACGTGCCCGTACCCAGAAATGGGCTATAGCCATCAAAGATCATGTCGTAATCGCGGTCGCGACGACGGGCCGTGTACTGTGATGAATCCACACTCTCAAGTTTCAGCTTAGCACCCAAGGCGTCCACGTTGCTGATGAAGTTCTCAACGATACCACTCAGCGTGTCAGACGAACTTGAATTATAGAGAAAGCTAAGCTCAAGCGCCTCGCCGGCTGCGTTACGGCGCACGCCGCTCGTATCAACGGCCCAACCCGCTTCATCCAAAAGCTTGCTTGCCGCCCGGATATTGCGGCGGTCCAGCAGACGATCGGCACGAGACGTGTGCGGCATCTTGATCGGCTCGTTCAGAATTTCATCTGGAACCAAATCACCAAGCGATTGCAAAATCTCTAGCTCTTTGCCCTCAGGGACACCTCTTGCCATAAGTGGCGTATCTTGGGTGAACGAAGCACGTTGTTTGAACAATCCGTGTTGAAGAGATTCATTTGTCCATTCAAAATTATAGGCCAACGCAATTGCATGACGCACACGGCTATCCTTTAGGACCTCTGAACCTAAGTTGAACACAAATCCACTTGGCGACGGAGGGGACCCATTAGGAAGGCTTTTCTTAACGATCTGTCCGTTCTGGACTTTTTCGAACTCATAGGCTGTCGCCCACTTCTTAGAATTACGCCCCTGACGGAATGTGTATTCGCCAGCTTTGAATGCCTCAAACGCGGCCGTGTCATCACCGAAATATTCAATACGAATTGAATCGAAATTGTTGCGACCTTTATTGAACGGCAAATCATTGCCCCAATAATCAGGATTGCGTTTGTAAACGAGACGGCGATTCACATCGACGGTTTCGACCATATACGCACCAGAACCGGGAGAAACCTCCATCCGACTTTCGTTCAAGCCAAGGCCAGTTTCCTCGTACCACTTCTTGGACCACGCAGGGATGCCACCCACCAATTCGATCAGGCTTCGGCGCGAAATGTCCTCAGCAAAGTAAAACTTAATCTTGTGGTCGTTTAGTATCTCAACTTTCGGGATCATCTTGCGAACTGCATCACCGTAAGATTTCAAACCTTCATCAAGCAATAGATTGTGGCTGAACTTAATATCATGGGCAGTCACGGGGGTGCCGTCCGAAAATTTGGCTTCTGGGCGCATGTTAAAGATCACCCAGTTGCGGCCCTCATCATATTCAAGGCTTTCAGCCAGCAAACCATATGCTTGGCTGTACACGTCCGCTGGCGCAGGCGTTTGGTTCACACCTTCACCCAACAAGCTTTCATACATGACGCTAGCCAATGCTCCGCTGCGGCCTTTGCGCGAATATGGGTTCATCGAATCAAACGTACCAACGGTACCGATTGAAATCTCGCCACCCTTGGGCGCATCAGGGTTCACATAGTTAAAGTGCGTGTAGTCCGCTGGATAATCCAAATTACCGTAGAATGAATAACCGTGCGAAACGATTGTTTTCTCCTGCGCACGCAATGTGCTGGCAAACAAACTAACCGTGATCAGCGCCAATGCTCCAATACTTAACAAAATGGGTCGCAAATCGACAGATTTGGATTTGGCGTTCATGCGAGACTGGGACATGTGGCTGATCCTTTATTTTCATCAATGTTTACACAGATATAACTCAGCTACGCTAAACGGCCAGCAACGTTACAATCAAGTTGAGAATTCGTGAACAGGCCCTTAATCAACAATTCAGGCCAAATTAAATCAGTTTTAGAAACGCGCAGAACAGAAAAAAGGCCGCATGCGATGTGCATACGGCCCTAATTTCTAAAATTTTATCTTGGATCAGTCGTCTAGGCTGTCCAGATAGGCGATCACGTCAGCGCGATCTTGTGGTTTTTTCAAACCGGCAAAGCCCATAGTTGTGCCCGGAGCCCATGACTTTGGTTTAGTCAAGAAACCGTTCAAAGCCTCAGCATCCCAGTTGCCTTCAAGTGAGGCAAGGACACCAGAGTATCCGAAGCCGTCTACAGCGCCGATGTCGCGGTTCACTACACCATATAGGTATGGACCAACGCCGTTCGCGCCAGTTTCAAGTTTGTGACATGCGCCACATTTCTTAAATACTTTCGCGCCTTTTGCGATGTCAGCGGATGCCAACAACTCTTCGATGCTTACTTCAGCTACTTCGTCGCCGCTTGCAGGTGCGTCTTCAACTTCGATGACGTATGCCGCCTCGCCATGGCTATCCATGTGATAAATTTCTTCTGCGACCCATTTGCCAAGAAGTAGGATAAGCAGCGCGCCAAAGAGACCGCCGCCAATTTTAGTGAGTGTCATTGTATCGAACATAAGTACCGCGCCCATATCTGTAGGTTTGGCGCGTATCTATTGGTTCCATTTGGCTCTGTCTAGGTGTAGTTACCGCGACCAATCGCCCTGTTACATAAAATTGGGCCAATCTGACGCTTAAGGACCACGAAATGACACAGCGTATTGCCTTTCAAGGTGCCTTGGGTGCCTACAGCCACGAAGCTTGCCTTAAGGCACGCCCCGACGCCGAACCTGTTCCATGTTTGGGATTCGAGGACGTTTTGGCCGCTGTTCGCAACGGAAAAGCCGATTTGGCTATGTTGCCCGTCGAAAATACGACCTACGGGCGTGTCGCCGATATTCACCGCCTTCTGCCAGAAAGCGGCCTGCATATCATTGACGAAGAATTTGTGCGGGTGCGCATCAGCCTGATGGCAAATCGTGGTCAGTCTTTAGATCAAATCCAACACGTCCGCGCCCATATGGTCCTTATTCCCCAAGCGCGCGCGTTTTTGGACGCAAATGGAATCACCTCGGAAACCGCTGTCGACAGTGCGGGTGCTGCTGCCGAAATCTCGAAATCTGGTGAAACCGGGGTTGGCGCATTGGCGTCATCCGTGGCCGCCGACATTTACGATATGGATATTTTGGCGCAAGACATCGAGGACCAAGGGCACAACACAACCCGCTTCCTTTTGATGTCCCCAAAACCTGACTCTTCACGCCGTGCCGAAAAGATGCTCACGACTTTTGTCTTTGAGGTGCGCAATATTCCAGCTGCGTTATACAAAGTGATGGGCGGGTTCGCGACCAACGGCATCAACATGACCAAGTTGGAAAGCTATATGGTTGGCGGCGCATTCACCGCAACGCGCTTTTACGCGGACATCGAAGGACATCCCGAAGATCCTGCAGTGGCGCGTGCACTAGAGGAAATGGGATACTTCACCAATATGATGGAAGTGTTGGGCGTCTACCCCGCAGCCCAAGGGCGCAACTAGAACCTGGTTGCCGAAACTGCAGTAAACTCAGGCTTTGTGACGATCTTCGATGTTCTTGGCGAATTCCGCAACGCGTAGCTTATAGCGCTTCGTCAGTGAATTCTTTGCCAATTTCAACGATTGCACCAACAGACGGGCAGATAGGTTCGTTGGCTTCAGTTCGAATTCGACCAAAATACGTGTTCGGCCACGTGACAATGCCAGTAATTCGATCTGGCCAGTGCCATTGATACCGCTTGTCGAGGACAGCACGCAAATCTCAGTTGGCTGATCAAAGCGGGTCATTTCCAGTTCCAGATTGCGCTTTTTGCCGCGCATCTTAAACGAAGCGGCCCACTTCATGCCTACACCCGGCTTACTCAAATCGTCCACGCGGCGCACTTCGGCCCCCCGACGCATTGCGCTGCGTTCATAGGCGTCAAAATCACAGATCAAAGCAAAAGCTTGATCAATTGGGACTTCCACATCTTCACGCGTGCTAAACTTCATGATTTTGCCTCATCTGTTTTGCATCACATTCCCCTTAATCCATTGAATCTGCAAGCCAATTTTCTAACAAAAAGTGTGCAATAGCACCTTTACGTGCAGGCAAAATCTTTGGGTGCTCACCTGCGAAGACGCGCATCATGTCGTCTCGGGTGACCCACATTGCATCCTCAATTTCGACGGGATCAATGTTGATTTCCTCAGAAAGGGCAACGCCAGCACAGCCAAACATCAAGGATGCAGGAAACGGCCACGGCTGGCTGGACAGATAACTCACCTCGCCAACGCGCACGCCAGATTCCTCAAATACCTCGCGGCGCACGGCCGCCTCCAAGGTTTCACCAGGCTCAACAAACCCAGCGAGCAAAGAATACATACCCTCGGGCCATCCCGGCGATCGTCCCATCAACACACTGTCGCCGCTGGTAATCAGCATAATCACCACTGGGTCGGTGCGGGGAAAATGGTGTGCATTACACGAAGGGCAATCACGTTGCCAACCTGCGTTTGAAACGACCGACGACGCACCACACTTTGCGCAAAACCCATGACCTTCGTGCCAACTGAATATCGCACGCCCAGAGGCGGCCAACTCTGCATCACGCGGGTTCAACCATGTCATAATGCGGCGTAATTCGGCAAAAACCTGATCGTCTGGCAATGATGGATGATGCTGTTCGCTGGGGTCAAGAAACCCGTCCAGCGCGTCAGCGTCCAATTCAGCAGGCTCCCAATGAGACAGATCATGCGCAAAAACTGCAGCGCCATTTTCACGTCCCAGTAAAATCAAATGATCCGCAGCGCCGTCAAGAATCGGATGATCCAGCCCAAGACGCATTAAACCTGCGGGCCTTGTTTTATGTATCAACGGCTTGCCACGCCAAAATACAACAACCTTAGAATCAGACGCCTGCTTCATAGATTTAATGACGTCAGGGTTACTACGAACTTCGCCCGCACGATCCAGCGCTGAACCACCAAAGGTGACGTGTTCTGCATTTTTCATTTTCTGGCTCCTTGGCTGCTGCACCCAAGGCTTGCCATGCAAGGTCTTCAGGTACAATCCCCTGACCGACAACGGTAGGTCACAGGCATTTTTAACGACCCTCTTGCACCAACACATTGGCGGGGCTATATCACCCTCGAGAGGTTGGCGCGG